>JANLPX010000328.1:0-3941 GCA_031367485.1 Alphaproteobacteria bacterium
GACATAGAAGCTTGGTTGAGCATTGTGGGACATGAAGATCGGCATAACGACGGTGATGTCGGGAAGGTGCGTGCCCCCAGCATAGGGATTGTTCAGGGCAAAGGCGTCACCGGGTTGCAGGTTTGCATGGCGATCGCGCACAGCGCGCACGCTGGCTCCCATAGAACCCAAGTGCACGGGCATGTGCGGGGCATTGGCGACCAGACCGCCCTCAGTGTCGAATAGCGCGCAGGAGAAATCTAGCCGCTCCTTGATGTTGACGGAATGGGCGGTGCGTTCGAGGGCGGCGCCCATAGCCTCCGCCACACCCATGAATCGGCGATTGAACAGCTCCAGGGTCACCGGATCGGGACTGTCGAGGGCGATGGCCTGGGTTTTCGACGCGCCGATTTGGGTGAGCCGGATCAAGCCTTCAGGCTCGGAGGTGGCGCGCCAACCGGGTGCCAGGGCGATCTGAGTGTCATGCCGGATGATCAGGGCGGGGCCATCGAGGGTGGTCAGGTCATCAGCATAAATCGTGATTTTCCCTCCCTCCATTTTATGGGGAGGGGTGGCCGATGTGTCGGTCGTGGTGGGGGAGTTTGGTGAAGTGAGCGGAGACTGCAGTTTGCCCCACCCTGACGGCTTCGCCGTCTGTCCTTCCCCATAAAGGGGAGGGACGGCGGTCGCCTCCACCTCCACTCTGGCGATGACCAGGCCTCGGGCGGGTTCGATGAAGCCGAACAGACGTTGGTGAGCCTGTTCGAAGGTTTGCTGGACGAGGTCTAGGTCACCAAACGCCACGGGAAGCTCCGCGTCGGCGCCGTCATAGCGCAGGCCAAGCGCGCGGCGGATGTCGCCGGGTTCGGCACCTTGGCTTGCGAGGTCGGTTTGGGTGGTGGTTTCCAGTTCGGCGAGCATGGAGGCGGCGCGGGCCAAGCCGGCGGCGTTTAGGGGAAGTTCAAGCCCAGCCTGTCCCAGTGCGGTTACCTGCGCCTGCCCGATGCCCCACGCCGACAACACACTGGCATGGCGAGGGCAAAGCACTTCGGTAACCCCCAGCGCCTCAGCGGTTTGGCAAGCCACCTGACCGGCGGCCCCGCCAAAGGCCACGAGGGCGTGGTCGCGGGGATCAAATCCGCGTTCGGTGGAGATGCGGCGCACGGCCTGCGCCATCTGCTCCACCGCGATAGCGACGAACCCTTCAGCCGCGGCTTCGGGGCTCCCAAGGCCCATGGCGTCAGCCAGCTCGGCCAAGCGGGCCCGGGCCGCACCGGCATCCAAGGGCGACTTGCCGTCGGCACCGAAAACGTTGGGAAAATGCGTAGGGTCCAAGCGTCCCAGAACCAGATTGGCATCGGTAACTGTCGCGGGCCCGCCTAGTCCATAGGCGGCGGGGCCTGGAACTGCGCCAGCGCTTTGGGGGCCGGATCTTGCCCGGAAGCCGTCAAAGGTGAGAATTGAGCCGCCGCCCGCCGCGACAGTCTCGACGTCCAGCATCGGGCTGCGGATTTTAACCCCGGCCACCTTGGCCGTATCGCGCCGTTCAAGCTGGCCGGCATATCGGCAGACATCCGTGGATGTACCGCCCATGTCGAGCCCAAGAACCGCGGTGGAATGGCTTTGTAGCGCTGTCCGCGCGACGCCAACGACGCCGCCTGCGGGACCTGACACAATCGCGTCACGGCCGCGAAACGCCTTCGCACTGACCAATCCGCCAGACGAGGTCATGAAGAACAATGGCGTACCTGTTGTCGCCCTCGCTACGCGTTCGACGTAGGCGCGCAGAGTAGGGGTGAGATAGGCATCAGCCACCGTCGTTTCGGCGCGCGGGATGAAGCGCGGGAGAGGCGAGACCTCATGGCTGAGGGCAACAAATGGATAGCCTAAGTCTAAAGCCAATTTGCCAGCGGCGATCTCGTGTTTTGGGTTCAGATCAGCGTGCATGAAGGCAATGGCGACTGCCTCAAAGCCCTGTGACAGCGCCTCGGCGAGTAGGGTCGAGAGCTGCTGGAGGTCCAGAGCCCGAACGACTGACCCGTCAGCCGCAAGCCGCTCATTGGCCTCAATGACCCCCGCGTACAGCGGCGCGGGTCGATCAAGGTTGAGCGCGAACAGATCCGGTCGCGTTTGGTCACCGATCTCCAAGGCGTCAGCGAAGCCCTTTGTCGTGACGAACAGCGTCTTGGCTCCCCGCCGCTCTAGCAGGGCGTTGGTGGCCACGGTCGTGCCCATCTTGATGGATTCGACCCGATGAGCGGGGAACGGCGCGCCGGGGGCAACCGTCAGCATGCGCCGCATGGCCTCTACGGCGGCGTCTTGGTACAGCAGCGATGTCGACAAGAGCTTGGCTGTAACCTCGTGCCCGTCGCCGGCCCGCCCGATCACATCGGTAAATGTGCCGCCTCGATCAATCCAAAAGCTCCACTGTCTGTCCAAAACTTAAGAATCCCAGGTCGTGCAAGGCGTTGTCAGGCGGCGATCAGCCCCGTAAGATCGGAATACTCCAATGAGGTTCTGGCGCAACATTGCCGGGCTAGCGGTGCGTCGTCCGGATGGATGCGAGAACTGCGATTGCCCCCCCGGTCTTCCTGGCGAAGACCCAGCCTTTACGACGGCTGTTACCGCGCTGGGCGCAAAGCTGGCCAAGGCCGACGGTCGCAGTCAAGTTTCCGAGTTTGATGCATTCAACCAAGTGTTTCAAACCGACGAGAGCTCTGAGCGCAATATTCACCGGCTGTATGATCTGGCGCGGCAAACGACCCACGGCTTTGAGAGCTACGCCAAGCGCTTGGCCGTGCGTTATCGTAACTGTCCGACCTTGCTGGAAGATGTGCTCGACGGTTTGTTTCATATCGCTGGGTCTGACGGCGTGGTGACCGAAGACGAATTAATTTACCTTGAGACAGTGTCGACGCTGTTTGGTTTTTCCCCCCTGGTGTTTCGCCGCCTAAAAGCTACTCACTTGGGGATGAGCGCTGATGATCCTTATTCAGTTCTCGCGGTTGCGCATGACGTGACTGACGAAGAGTTACGTCGCGCCTGGAAACAGCAGCTCTCCGAATCGCATCCCGATCGTGCGAGGGCGCGCGGGCTGCCGTCCGAGTTCATCGAAGTTGCAAACGCCAAGGCAGCGTCCATCAACGCGGCTTTTGACGCCATAATACGTGAGCGACGTAGTTTTGAGCTCGCGGGTGCGTCATGACGTCTCTTCAACACATTTTTGAGTGTTAATGAGTTGACGGGCGGCCTTCTCGCGCCGAAATATCGAGACGAGCGGTCGTCAAGTGCCGCGAACCGAGGATGTCATGGTTAAGGAATTTAACCGTTCATACGGATCTGCGCTGCGGAGTTTCGCAATGTTGGGCGGCGCTCTGGCGACTACGGCAGCTGTTGCTATTGCGGCCGTGTTAGCTCTGTTTGCAGCGGCAACAGTTGTGGTGATTGCCGTGATGTCCTCAGCACTCTTGGCCCTGGCGGGACTGGCACTGCGGGCAAGACGAACGGCCAGTGCGCCCAAAGACGACGGCATCATTGAAGCGCGCAATACGGGCGGCCACCATTGGGTGGCCTATGGCTGGAACGAGCCGCGCTAAGCTCGTTCTGACTTGCCGCCTCGCGGCTACGCCTCTACCGTCCCAATTCAAACAAGCGTTGGGAGAAACGTCATGATCGGCATCGTTGCGACCTTGAAGGTTGCCGAAGGTAAGAACGCAGAGTTCGAAGCGATTTTCGCTGAGCTGGCTGCGCAGGTTCGCGCCAATGAGCCGGGAAACGTGTTTTACCAGCTGACCAAGAGCCGCACCGACGGACAGGTTTATAAGGTGTTGGAGCTCTACACGGATCAAGAGGCAGTCTCGCTTCACGGCCAGACAGAGCATTACAAGGCCGCCGGCCCGAAGATGGGTGGTTTCATGGCGGGCCGCCCCGAAGTCGAATATCTCGATGGCGTAGGATAAACC
>JANLPX010000333.1:0-18345 GCA_031367485.1 Alphaproteobacteria bacterium
CGACCTCAAAGAACGCGACGGGATGAGCGATCAGGCCTGGTCAGCGCAGCACAAGCTGTTTGAAGACATGATCCGCGCGCAACTGGCCTGTCCGTTCCCGATCATCGCGGCGATCAACGGCGCGGCCATGGGCGGCGGGGCCGAGATGGCGCTGGCCTGCGACTTTGCCTGGGCCAGTGAGACGGCGCGGATCGGGCTGCCGGAGGCCAATCTGGGGATCATTCCGGGGCTGGGCGGCACGCAATACATCACCCGAGCGGTGGGCGAACGCCGGGCAGCGGAACTGTTGATGACCACATCGCATTTGAGCGCGGCGGAGGCCCTGGAGATCGGCATTGTGAACCGGGTCTGCGCGGCCGATGCCCTGATCCCAGACGTGATTGAGCGGGCCAAGCTGATCGCGTCTAAGGCACCCTTGTCGATTAGAGCTTTGAAGGCTGTCGTTCGGGCCGGATCAGTGATGCCACTGGATCAGGCGATGGAGCTGGAGCTTAGCGAATACAACCGCCTGTTCACGACACAGGATCGACGCGAGGGGATCGCGGCCTTCAATCAGAAGCGCCCGGCGGTGTTTGAGGGGCGTTAGGCGCTCGCCACCAACTGCCCGCAGACAAACGCGTTTTCACCCGCCTCAAGCAGCCCCTCCAGGGTCGCCGTCGCATCTTCGGCCGCCACGATCAGGATCAGGCCGATGCCGCAGTTGAAGGTGCGACGCAGTTCGTGGTCAGAGACGCCGCCGATCTCCTGCATCCAGGCGAAGACTGAGGGCAGGGGCCAGGCGTTCCAGTCGAACTGGGCTTCCAGGCCCTGCGCGATCGCACGGGGCGGGTTTTCGATGAGGCCGCCGCCGGTGATGTGGGCGCAGCCCTTGATGCGGCCCGCCTTGATCTGGGGTAGGACGGATTTGATGTAGATGCGGGTGGGGGCCATCAAGGCTTGGGCCAATGTCTGGGCGGGCGCGAAGGGGGCAGGGGCATCCCAAGCGAGGCCGGAGCGCTCAACGATGCGGCGGACCAGAGAATAGCCGTTGGAGTGGGGGCCGGAGGAAGCTAGTCCGATGATCACGTCGCCAGCTTGTTGGTCGGAGAGGCGGGGCAGGACGGCACCGCGCTCGACCGCGCCTACGGAGAAGCCAGCGAGGTCGTAGTCGCCATCGCCATACATGCCGGGCATTTCCGCAGTTTCGCCCCCGACCAGGGCGCAACCGGCCAGCTTGCAGCCCTCGGCAATGCCGCCCACTACCCGGGCGGCCTCGGCGACATTGAGTTTACCCGTGGCGAAATAGTCGAGGAACAACAGCGGCTCCGCGCCCTGGGCCAACAGGTCGTTGACGCACATGGCCACGAGGTCGATGCCGACGGTATCGTGCATGTTGGTTTCGATGGCCACGCGTAGTTTGGTGCCGACGCCGTCGGTGGTGGAGACCAGCAGGGGATCGGTGAAGCCGGCGGCCTTGAGGTCGAAGAGGGCACCGAACCCGCCGAGCGCGGCGTCGGCCCCCGGGCGGCGGGTCGCTTTGGCCAGGGGTTTGATGGCCTCGATAAGGGCATTGCCCGCGTCGATATCCACGCCGGCTTGCGCATAGGTTAGCCCATTTGGCCGGTCGGTCATGGAATCCTCAAGAAAATCACGCGCGGGGTTGCAGACTCGGGCGCTGGGCGGGCTATAGCTAATAGATGACGCCGATTACAACCACTGCCGAACTTTCGGCGTTTTGTGACAAGATCAAAGGCCAGCCCTTTGTTGCCGTGGACACCGAGTTCATGCGCGAGACGACCTATTGGCCCAAACTGTGCCTGATCCAGGCCGCAGCCCCCAATGCCGAGGCGGTGATTGATCCGTTGGCGGAGGGGCTGGACCTGGAACCCTTCCTAGCCATCCTGCGCGATGAGAGCATCGAAAAGGTGTTTCACGCTGCGCGGCAAGACGTGGAAATCTTCAATAACCTGAAGGCGATGCCCAGACCCTTGTTCGATACCCAGGTGGCGGGCATGGCGGCGGGTTATGGCGAGCAGATCGCCTATGACGCCTTGGTTCGTCAGATGCTGAAGATCGAGTTGGACAAGTCCAGCCGGTTCACCGACTGGGGACGTCGGCCCCTGAGCGACAACCAATTGACCTATGCTCTAGCCGATGTGACCCATCTGGCAGCCCTATATCCGATCCTTCGCACGCGGTTGGAAAAAGAAGGTCGGATGGCCTGGGTGCATGATGAGATGCAAAATCTCTGCGATCCGGCGCTCTATGACGTGGAGCCCGAAAACGCCTGGAAGCGTTTGAAGCCCCGCAAGCACGCGGCCAAGTACATGGCGGTCTTTAAGGGCGTGGCGGCATGGCGTGAACGGACCGCGCAGATGCGCGACCAGCCGCGTGGGCGCATTCTGAAAGACGACGCAATCGATGAAGTCGCCACCCAAGCCCCGATTGATGCTGAGCAATTGGATCGCCTGCGAGCCGTACCCAAAGGGTTTTCGGGATCGCGGTTCGGGCCTGACCTGATCCTGGCTGTGCGCGAGGCTCTCAAAAACCCGGAGGCCTATGCGCCGGTGATTGAGAAGGCGCGGCAGTCCTCATCGCCAGCCGCCGGAGCCGTTGTCGAGCTTTTGAAGGTGCTACTGAAAGCGCGCGCTGAAGATGCTGGCGTTGCCTCTAAGCTGATCGCGACGGTCTCTGACCTCGAAATGATCGCCAATGACGATGAGGCCGAGACCCAGGCATTAGTCGGATGGCGTCGTGAGGCGTTTGGAGAGGACGCACTACGTCTCAAACGCGGCGAGTTGGCCCTCGTTTTGGACGGGACGCGGGTCCGGGTGGTTGAGGTGCGCCGTGCGCCGAAAGCTGCGGCGACTGAATAAGTTAAATCCTTGCCTTGCCAGACTCCCTGGCCGAGCCCATCTGAATGAGCATAAGTTAGGGGGCTGGATTGCGATTGATCCTCAATATCCTGTGGTTTGTCTTCGGGGGCTGGATCTCGGGATCACTATGGATATTGGCGGGTATTTTGCTGGCCATCACAATTGTCGGCCTGCCCTGGGCGCAGGCGGCTTTCAGGATCGCGGGTTTTTCTTATTGGCCGTTTGGCCGACAGGTCGTTGATCGTGGCGGATTTCGAGGTCGCGGCGATCTTGGAACCGGTGGCCTGGGGCTGGTGTTGAATATCATCTGGTTCGTATTGGCGGGGTGGTATCTGGCAATCCACCATATCGTCTTGGGAATTGGACTGTGCGTAACCGTTATCGGGGTCCCTTTCGGGTTCCAACATTTCAAACTTGCCATGATTTCGCTCGCTCCGGTCGGTAAGGCCGTGGTTGAGATTTGAGAGATTTGTTTTGAGCCTTTTTCACCTGTCCGAGATTGTCGCACAGTATGGGTATGTCGCCATTTTCGGGCTGATAGCCTTGCAGAGCCTTGGCGTCCCGCTGCCCGGCGAGGCTGCGTTGATCGCGGCCGCCGTCTATGCGCAACACACCGACAAGATCAGCATTCTGGCCATCGTCATCGTTGCGGCCGTGGCGACGGGGCTGGGGAGTATCGGGGGCTATTGGATCGGTCAGCGCGGCGGCTATCCTCTGCTGTCACGCTATGGGCACCGCATAGGCTTGAACCCAGCGAGGATGCGGTTGGGTGAGTATCTATTCAGGATGCACGGCGGAAAAATACTGCTGTTCGGGCGGGTCATGGCGGTTTTGCGGGTGTACCAAGCGGTGTTGGCCGGAACCTACCGCATGCCGTTCCAGCGGTTCATGGTGTTCAACATCTTAGGTGCCGTGATCTGGGCAGCCGGGGTTGGATACTTGGCCTTCGGCTTTGGCGAGTTGTTCAGCCGCATGGAGGGGGTCTTCGCCTGGGTGGCTTTGGGGATCGGCACGGTCCTGATCGGCGGCTCAGTGCTTTACCTGCAAAGTCGCGAGGTAGAATTGCAGGCGCAGGCCGACGCGGCCCTGAGCGGCGAAAACCAGAGCGCTTAGCTAGGTCTCAAATTCCGAGTCGAAGTCTGCGGTGGCGTCGAAGATGAAACCCGAGCCGTCGAGAGGGTTGTCGTGATCGGTTCGGTATTTGACAAAGAGTTGCTCAAAGCCGCCGGGATAGAAACTAACTAACATTTCAACGGGTTGACCTGAGATATTGGCATAGCCATGGCGGGTGCCGGGCGGGACGCGGACAAAGTCGCCCGGACCCATGGTCGTAATCTGATCGTCTAACAAAAACTGAAGATGACCCGAGCGGATCAGGAAAGTTTCTTCAATCAGATGGTGCCGGTGCGGGCCGTACCCTAGGGGCCCGGTGCTGGGCGCGACGGTCCATTCCATCAGGGAATAGCGGCCATTGGTTTCTGCGCCTGAAACCAGGATACGACCCCGGTCCGCACCGTCCGCAAAGGCCACGCCGTCATTAGCGCCGACATGTGTGGTCTCACTCATGGACAATGCCTATCACACTGCTCTTGCGATTTGGGAAGCGGCGGGCGAGGTTTCTGGACCAAGAGGAAATCAACCCGTGACCCACCCGATCGAAGAACATGTCGTCAAGACTGCGCGCCACACGAGCTTCTACCTCGCCTGTGGTGCTCCGGACGCGACCCCGATCATCTTTGTCCATGGCTGGCCGGAGCTCTCGATTTCATGGCGGCACCAGTTGCCGGTGCTGGCGGGTCTAGGGTTTCGAGCCATCGCGCCGGACATGCGCGGCTATGGTCGATCCAGCGTCTATGATCGCCATGACGCCTATTGCCAGGAAGAGATTGTCACCGACCTGATCGAACTCTTGGACCACTTGGGTGCCGAGAAAGCTGTGTGGGTAGGACATGACTGGGGCGCACCGACCGTCTGGTCTGTAGCTCAGCAACATGCAGACCGGTGCCACGGGGTCGCGGCGTTATGCGTACCTTACATTCCGGGGGGGTTCTCGCCGGAAAATATCATCCCGCTGGCTAATCGTGAGGTCTATCCAATCGAGCAGTTTCCGGCCGCACAGTGGGACTACATGCTGTTTTATCGGGAGAATTTTGCTGCGGCCGTCGCTGGGTTTGAAGGCAGTGTTCGTAATACCGTCAGGGCATTGTTTCGCGCTGGCGATCCCGCTAGCCGAGGCGTGCCTGGCCTGACCGCCATGGTGCGGCAGATCGGCGGCTGGTTCGGACCTGGGCAACCTGCGCCGGAGTTCCCGCGCGACGAGACTGTGATCACCCAGGAGGATGAGAACCGCTACGTGGCGGGACTGGAGGCCAACGGTTTCTTCGGTCCCGATAGTTGGTACATGAACGGCCCAGCGAACGAGGTCTATGCTGCCAAGGTTAGAGCAGATCTGGAAATGGAGGTGCTCTTCCTGCATGCGCTCTATGATGGCGTCTGTGAGACTGTCGACTCCCGGCTTGCCGAGCCGATGCGGGCGCATTGCCGAAACCTAACAGAGATGATCGTTCCTTCGGGGCACTGGATGGCGCAGGAAAAGCCTGACTTGGTCAACGCGGCCTTGGCCAAGTGGCTGGCGACGAAAATGCCGGATATCTGGCCGAAGTAGATGTCTGTTTTATCGCGCGTTTTGATCCGAAAACCGGTTCCCACTTTTCGGAACGCGCTAGAGCCCGACTTCCCAGGGCTGGGCTTCGTTGATCAGCGGCTTGCCTGCCAAGAACAGCTCCAGATTGGCCACGAACAGATCGTCTCCGCGACCCAGAGTGCCGTTCCCTGAGTGAGAAGTGTGGCCCGTGACCCTGATCTTAGGATGGCTCCATATCCAATGACCTTCTGGTAGCGGTTCGGTTTGAAAGACGTCCAGCACGGCGTGGGCCGGCTGGTCATTGTCGAGGCTGATCCTGAGGGCATCTTCATCAATCAGGCCACCGCGACCGATGTTGAGTAATATCGAGTCGAGCTTCATGGCGCTGAGGAACTTGGCATCGACCATGTTGCGGGTCTCGTCGGTCAGGGCGCAGGCTAGAACCACCACGTCAGACTGGGGCAGGATACCGGGGAGGGCGTCGGTTGCAACGACCTCATCAGCTATATCATCAGGTTCAACACTGCGACGGACCACGGTGAGATGAACGCCCCAGGGTTTGATCCGCTTGGCGATCTCGCGTCCGATGGAGCCATAGCCGATGAGGGTCCAGCGGGTCTGACTGACCTCGCGATAGGGGGTGGATTTCCAAACCTTCTGGGTTTGAAGGTCGCGCTGTTGATCGATGGGCACGATTAGGCTGATCGCGTGGGCCACCACAAACTCGGCGATTGCGACGCCTTGGGCGTTGCTTTTCGTTAGGCGGATACCTTTCGCCATAATCTGTTTGAAGATGGGTGTATCCAAGCCAGCATTGAAGGTTTGCATCCACTGAACCTTGGCCGACCCCAGGATTTGTTTGAACATCGCGCCAAGCAAACCGCTGCCATAGGCATCCAGAGTGGTCCAGACGATATCGGGCATCACGTCGGTCTCTGGGATTTCAGCTCCCGCGCGCTGAAAGGTCTTGGGACCTTTGAGGGTCACAATGTCCAGGTCACCGATGAAGGGGGCGATGCGGTCTTTGACGCGTTCAAGAGCTGCAGCTGAGAGAAGGAGTTGCATTGCTGTTTCCCAGGAATTAGCCAAGCTCGAGCTTGAGTTTTAGGAGTTGGGCTAAAGTGTTTGCGCGCTTAGCCGTCTGCTCGCCCAACAGCATATCGCTCGCTCCGATGTCTGTTCGCAGGCCAAGTCGATCCCGCGTGATGGTGAGGTGGGCGCGGGATAGAAGCTCTGCATTACGACCGGCCAAATCGCATCCCAAGCGAATTGCAGCCCCGAGCGCGCGCGCCCGCTGACGCCGGTCAGGGGAGAGAACGCGGGCGATGATGTCCTGCTCGGGATGAGTTGTGGCTGATGTGTGCCTGGCGAAAACCACGAGGGCCAGGAACGCGCGTTCGGGATGGGACATGCCAGCGATCGGCGCTCGCAGAACTTGGTTGAAGGCGAGGTCTGCCCGATGGTCGGGATGAAGGCGGGCCCCGAGGTCGGCCAGACGACAGGCTGCGGCCAGGAGGGTGGGGTCCCGATTACCAAATACAGGTTCCAGTCTTAGGAAACTCGGCGCGAGCCAAGCTTCGAGGGCCAGCCCCAATTGGGTGGAGAGGCCGCGCATAGCGGTTAAGGCCTCACACCCCTCAATTAATGGGTCGCGACTGCGGTCATCCGGCGACATCGATTCAAGGAGGAGGCCTTCTCGCAATCCGAAGGCTGAAACCGTGATCCGCTGTAGGCCTAGGTGTTCGATCAGCGCATCTAGGACAACCGCAGCATAGGGCAGGGTCTCGAAGCGTTTTTTCGAGAGACCTTGGATGCCCTCTAAGGAATGGCGTGACTGTCGCGACACGAAGCGGGACACCTCAATCGCGTCAGAACGGTTCATTTCGTACTGATGGGCGACATGCAACGGGTAGTTCGACATCGCCATGTGTAGCAGCCCAAGGTTGCGCCATGCCCCACCGACGGCGTGAAAGTCCGAGGTGGCAAAGCGATATGAAACCGGCTCCAAAGCGGCGTCGACGGTTCTACGCGCCCGATCGACGTCCAGTGGTCTAGGTGCGCCAAGGGCGAAGGGACCAAGCGGCAGAGTTACGCCGATTGTGGCGTCTTCCAGGTTGGCGAGCTCGAGACTAGAGCCGCCCAGGTCTCCCACGATTCCAGTGGCGTCAGGTTGGCCAGCCAACACACCGAGTGCGGCATAGTGGGCTTCTTCCCGACCGCTGAGCACCCGGACGCTGAAGCCCGTCAATTCCAGAACAGTCTTAAGAAACGCCGGACCGTCGGTGGCCTCTCGCACCGCCGCAGTGGCCACGACAGAGACGTTGGCTGGTGGCCATCCCTGGAGCACGGCTCGGAAACGGCGCAGGGCCGCGAGAGCAGTGGTGACCCCACTGGTTGAGAGTCGCCCCGTGGCATGGAGATCCCGCCCTAGGCCGGCCAACGCTTTCTCGTTGAATACCGTCCAGATCGCGCGGCCTTCGAGCTGGTAGATTACCAGGCGAACTGAGTTTGAACCGATGTCGATGACGGCGGCGCGACGCCCGCCTTCATCGAAGCTGCGGGCCGGGTCAGGTGCCACCAACGGGTCCTGAATGGGGGAGGCGTTATCCGCGCGTGGCCACATGATCAATCGCGCGCGGCATGTCCTTCACCTTCTGTCCTCGGCCTGAAAGGCTGGGATTAGTCATGAAGTACTCGTGCGCAGAGAACGCGCCCGGGTGATCCCATGATGGGTCCCGGGTATAGCGGCCCTGAGCATCAAGCGTCCAGCTCTGGGCTTCGTCTTTCAGGTTTGCGACCATGATTTGTTGCAAAACCTGTTGATGGACCGTCGGGTTTTCAACGGGTGTTAGGGCTTCAACGCGGCGATCGAGGTTTCGTGGCATCCAATCTGCCGACGAGATATAGACCCGAGATCCCGGTGAAGGCATTGGTTTGCCATTGGCGAAGGCGACAATCCGAGCATGCTCCAGGAATCGGCCGACGATGGATTTAACCTGGATGTTATCCGAGAGACCGGGCACGCCTGGACGCAGGCAACAGATTCCGCGGATCACCAGCTCGATACTGACGCCCGCCTGGCTTGCCGCATAGAGCGCATCGATAAGTTCGGGGTCTACCAAGGCATTCAGCTTGGCCCAGATCGCCGCCGGTTTACCAGAGCGGGCGTTTTCGGCTTCCCGCGCGATGAGGGCAATCAGGTCAGACTTCATGGTGACGGGCGAGAAAGACAGCTTCTCAAGGCGATCTGGTCGAGCATAGCCAGTGATGTAATTGAATAGGCGGGCCGAGTCGTAAGCCAGCGCTGGATCACAGGTGAACAGCGAAAGGTCGGTGTAGATGCGGGCTGTGAATGGGTGGTAATTCCCGGTGCCAAAGTGGCAATAGGTTCGCAGGGTGTCGCCCTCTTTGCGAACGACGATCGATAGTTTGGCGTGGGTCTTATACTCGACGAAACCAAAGACCACGTGGACGCCAGCTCGCTCGAGGTCTCTAGCCCATTTTAGATTGGCCTCCTCATCGAAACGCGCTTTGATTTCGACGAGCGCCGTGACGTTTTTGCCGTTTTCCGCTGCCTCGATTAGGGCCGCGATGACTGGACTGTCTTTGGATGTTCGGTAGAGCGTTTGTTTGATCGCCAGCACATTAGGGTCGCGGGCGGCCTGGCGCAGGAACTGGACCACCACGTCGAAGCTCTCGAAGGGGTGGTGGACAAGGATGTCTTTTTCGCGAATTGCGGCAAAGCAGTCGCCGGCATGATCTCGAATGCGCTCAGGAAACCGGGCCTCAAAGGCTTTGAACTTTAGTTCAGCCCGATCAGGCGGGATCAGCTGGGTCAGCTCGTCAAGCCCAAGAAGGCCATCGATTAAGATGATGTCTTGGTCCTGGGCATGCAGGTTGTGACAGATAAAGTCCTGGAGTTCTTCGGGCATGCGCGCCTCGATTTCAACCCGAACGACGGATCCGAGCCTGCGCTGCTTCAGGCGTTCCTCAAACTCCCGAACGAGATCTTCGGCCTCTTCTTCGATTTCAACGTCGGAGTCGCGGATCAGTCGGAAGACGCCTAAGCCATCGACATCACAGCGGGGGAATAGGTGATCGAGAAATAGAGCGACCATACCTTCGAGCGTGACGAAGCGACGATCAGTTTTACGCCGGTGGGTGCCGGTCGAAAGTTCCCAAAATCGCGCGACCTGGGCCGGGATTGGCACCAGGGCGTACAGCAATCGTCCGTCGTCCCGGTGCCGCAACTTCAGGACCAGCGAGAAGGCTAGGTTGGGAATAAAAGGGAATGGGTGGGCCGGATCGATAGCCATAGGCGTCAAGACAGGGAAGACTTGGGAGAGGAAAGTTGCCTCCAAAGCTAGCCGTTCAGCACCCGTCACTTGGTCTCCGGAAACGAGGCTGATCCCAACACCTGACAACTCACTAGCTAGTTCGCGCCATCGTGTCTGTTGATGACCCATGAGTTCAGCAGCATCGGCATTGACCCGCTCAAGCTGCTCTGTTGGGGTCAGACCATCCTGGCTGAGCGCGCGCACGCCCTCTCGGACCTGGGCCTTCAGGCCAGCGACCCGGACCATGTAGAATTCATCCAGGTTGTTTGCTGAGATCGAGAGAAATCTGAGGCGCTCCAGCAACGGGTGTCGGGGATTTTTGCTCTCACCCAAGACGCGCTGATTGAATGCCAACCATGAGACTTCCCGGTTGAAGAATCGGTCGGGCGAACGCGCCAAGTCCTGATCCAGGCACAGGGGAAGCTTGGTTACTTCAACAGCCTTTCGATCCATGGCGGTGGCGATCGTCATCTCAACTCCAAATTCTCGACCCGGGACTGATACTTAACTGCCATGAACTCTTGGCCGAAGAATGTTCAATTTCCGTGACACCGGCCCAATGTCACTCGAAAAGGTCAATATTTTCCGCATCTTTCTCAAGGATTTGCTTTGCCAATAGCCGCGAGATGGGGCGCTGACTGAGGTCGGCCAACTCATCCAGCGCCATCACGATGTCCCGCGCCGCCGGTGCCGAGCGTTCCATTCGCCGCAGAAGATAGGGGATGAGGTCCTCCGGCGGCCTCAGGCTCAACTCTGTGAAGTGCTTGCGAAGGATCGCTTCTAGCACGGTGTCATCCGGCTCAAGAATTTCTGCGACCGGCATAGCATTCAGCCGCGATCTTAGATCCGGGAGGTTGGCCTGCCAGCTAAACGGCGGCGTCCGCGAGGTCAGCAACAAGCTGATGTCGCCGCGCCCAGCCATATTGATGAGGTGGAAAAGTGTCTCAGAATCAATGCCCTGATCGACATCCTCGATGAGAATGGCGGAGCCGGGCAGCGACGCGGGTTCGATCTGCCTACGATCAAGAACACAAGCGGCAGAGAGATCGGTCCAGATATGGGCAAGGTGGGTCTTGCCGACCGCCGACGGGCCGTAGACGGCCAAGCATCCGCTGGTCCAGCTGGGCCAACTCTCGATCGCGCTAAGCGCGTGGCGATTGGTGGCACCGACCACGAAGTCCGACCTCGAAAAGGAGGTGCGGCGACCAAATTCCAGGCGAAGTTGGCGGCTCATTGGGAAGGCACTGCGGTTTGCATCGCGGTCCAGACTATAGCTCTGGCCGCCAAAGGTCGAGAATTCGGTGGCAAGCAGGCTGGGGATGATCTGGGGTTGGCTGTGAGAAAGCCAGGTGCCCGCGCTAAGTTGCGGGGGAAGGATAGTCGCGAGCCGACATGAGCAACCAGCCTTCGGGTCGTAGCAATTCGATAGGCGAGAAGCGGACCTTGTAGTTCATTTTGATTGAACCGCGGACCCAGTAGCCGAGATAGACGTAGGGAAGTTCGGTCAAACCCGCCTGGATGACGTGGTCCAAGATCATGAAGGAACCCAGGCTGCGCCGCGTGAGGTCGGGGTCATAGTAGCTATAGACGAGACTTAGCCCGTCGCTCATCAAGTCCACGAGGGTACAGGCGATGAGTTCTCCGGGTCCGCCATCCTCTGACGGGGTGCGGTACTCGATGATGTGGGTGCGGACGGCGGTGTCCTCGACCATGGCGACATAGTCAGGCCAAGTCATCTCCGCCATGCCCCCAGAGGCGTGACGTGCGTTCAAATAACGACGAAGCAGATCGAACTGCTCGGTCGTCGCCTCGGCCTCTACCAGATGGCGGCGCAGGTCGTCGTTGCGGGCAAGTGTCTTTCGTTCTGATCGGGAGAAGACATAGTCGGCGGCGGGGATACGGGCCGAGACGCAGGCGCTGCAAGACTCACATGCCGGGCGATAGGCGATGTTTTGTGACCGCCGAAAGCCGACTTGGGTCAGGCTATCATTGACATTGGCCCCCTCTGACATTGGCAAGTGGGCGAAGACCTTTCGCTCAAACCTATCAGCCAAATAGGGACACGGCGACGGCGCGGTGAGGAAGAACCGAAGCTGGCGAGTGGGGAAGTGCTGCGTCACTGAATTGTCGAACCTAATGAGCCACACTTGCTAGTCTTGGCAGAGTGATTAGGCGTCATGGCAGTGATCCGTGCAAGGGCCACGTGTGGGGGTAGGGTTAAAAGCTTCGGTCTGGAGGTAGGACCGGAGCTTCACGCAATAAGACGATGGCGATCCGGCGGTTACCCGGCAGAGTGGGGTCGTCCACATATAGGGGTTCAGAATTGGCTTTGCCCGATACCTGATAGACCCGGTCGGGGTCTACGCCGGAAGCTTGCAAAATGCGCCTCGAGGCGTCGGCGCGGCCGGAAGATAGACCCCAATCGCTGTCAGCTTTGGCGCCGTTCAGACTGGCCGACGTGTGCCCGGAAATGGTGATGCGATTAGGGAGCTGGTTGATAACCTTGGTGACGGCCTGAAGCAGCAGTTTGGCCCGTGCGTTGGGTTGGGTCTGACCTTCCGCAAACAGGGAACGGCCCTCTTGATCAACAAGCTGGATGCGTAGGCCCTCCGGTGTCTGATCGACAATGATGTTTTTCGAGAGTTCGGCGAGCTCGGGCATGTCCTGCAGGGCTTGACGAAGGGACTGTGCGGCAGATGCAAACGAGGCCTCTTCGCGTTTGCGAACCGCTTCGTCCATCGCGTCGGACGTGGGGGTGCTGGCTGCTGCCGACTCGGTCGCCGTGCCGTCTGAGGGATTTTTAGTGGCGGGCGACATTTCCTCGACGACGGCCATGGAGCCTGACGACTTGGCGCCATCATCGCCGAGCGCTGTACCGCCTAGGATGCCGCCAGAGCCTGATGTGGTTTCAGACACACTGGCCGGGGCGAAATAGTCGGCGATGCCGCGCTTCTGTTCGGGGCTGGTGGTATTGATCAGCCACATCAAGAGGAAGAACGCCATCATGGCGGTCACGAAGTCGGCGTAGGCTACTTTCCACGCACCACCATGGTGGCCGCCGCCGGAGACCTTCTTGACCTTCTTGATCAGGATAGGTCGTTCGCCCATCGCCATGGTGTGTTCCGGTAGCTTCTGATTCTAAGGTACCGTGAGACCGGGCCCGTTAAGATGGCGTTTAGGTTGTGATGAGGTGCGCGGATGAAGGTTGGATTTATCGGCCTAGGCGTGATGGGCTTTCCCATGGCCGGGCATCTGGTCAAGGCGGGCCATGAGGTTTCGGTGTTCAATCGATCACAGGACAAGGCTACGCGGTGGGTCGCAACGCACGGCGGACGGGCCGGAAAGAGTATCTCGGAAACCGTGGAGGGATGTGAGGCGGTATTCCTCTGCGTCGGCAATGACAACGATGTGCGTGAAGTTGCTGCACTGGCCTTGCCGTTTCTGGCCCAGAGCGGCATCGTGATTGACCACACGACCACATCTGCAACGGTGGCGCGGGAAATGGCAGAGCTTGCGCAGTCCAGCGGTCGCTGGTTCGTCGATGCGCCCGTTTCGGGCGGTCAGGCGGGTGCTGAAAGCGGCCAACTGACCGTTATGTGCGGCGGCGACGCAGCCGCATTCAGGCGCGCCGAACCGGTGATCGCGAGTTTCTCCAAGGCGGTGCGACGGATGGGCGATTCAGGCGCGGGCCAACTGGCCAAGATGGTCAATCAGATTTGCATTGCAGGCGTCGTGCAAGGGCTGGCCGAAGGACTACATTTCGCCAAGCGCGTGGGTCTTGATCCTGCAGAAGTCTATGCCGCTATTTCGAAGGGCGCTGCACAGTCCTGGCAGATGGATAACCGTTGGGAGACGATGACCGCTGGTAAGTTCGATTTTGGCTTTGCTGTCGACTGGATGCGGAAGGATTTGGGCTTAGTTTTGGACGAGGGCCGCGCCAATGGGGCGATGCTGGAGATGACCGCTATGGTTGATGGTTTCTACGCCGAGCTTCAGGACATGGGCGGACGGCGCTGGGACACTTCGAGCTTGGTGGCGCGCTTAGAGCCGCCGATCAAATGATGTCGTAAGCAAAAATGATGCTGATAACCGCCAGTGACGTTAGGCCAACCAAAAACATGGCGTCGGCTAAGAACTCCAAACGCTCGCGAAGCCGCGGTCTGTGGGACGAGCGTAGCGCCAAATAGGCCAGAAATGCGCTGATGACGAAGGCGACCGCGTTGATCGCGGCATATTCGTCCACATGACTTAAGCCGTGCCTCGTCTCCTGCAACTTGACCAGACCTACCAGCGTCGCGCAAGCGCCTACCATGCCGCCTGAAGTCGCTAGGATGCGCTCTGACAATTCTCCATTATATCTCGTTGTCTGGTTGTCTATTTTGCTGTTCATGAGTGGCACCCTGTCACAATCTACACTTCCCGTTTGCCTCGAACTCGACTGACATGTCCGATATGTGCCTAATTGACGAGTTCCAACGGAGTCCGGCGTGCGTGGTTTGATCGAAACTGAACGGCTTTTGTTGGACGAGTTGGCCATAGACCGCGATGAGACCTTCATCATGGAGCTGCTCAACGAACCGGGGTTTCTGGACAATATCGGTGACCGGGGCGTGCGCAGTCTGGAGGGTGCGAGAGGCTATATCGAGAATGGTCCTCTGGTGAGTTACGCCAAGCAAGGGTTTGGACTGTGGCGCGTGGTGGAGAGGGCCACCGGAGAGGCAATCGGCATCTGTGGCCTGATCAAGCGTGACGGGCTGGACTATCCAGATCTGGGTTATGCCATCCTCGAGCGGGCCTGGGGGCGGGGCTATGCCGAAGAAGCAGCCCGCGCCTCGCTCGACTACGGCCGGAAAGTTTTGGGCCTGGGTCGGATCGTCGCGATCACCGTGCCAGGCAATGTTGGCTCAATCCGCGTGCTGGAAAAAGTGGGGTTCGTGTTCGACACAATGATCCAGTTGCCGGGCGAGCGTGACAAGAGCACCTATTTCATCTCGGATATTTAGGCTCCCAGCAACCGGGCTGCGGTGGGTGCGAAATAGGTGATGACGCCGGCGGCACCCGCGCGTTTGAAAGCCCCAAGGCTCTCCATGATCGCACGCTCTTCGTCGATCCAACCCTTGGCCCCAGCAGCTTTGATCATCGCGTATTCGCCGGAAACCTGGAACGCGAAGGTCGGCATGTGGAAGGCCTCGACCACGCGCTGGACGATGTCGAGATAGGGCAGGCCTGGCTTGACCATGACCATGTCGGCCCCCTCGGCGATGTCCAACGCCACTTCGCGCAGCGCCTCATCCGAATTTGCAGAATCCATCTGATACGTCTTCTTATCACCGGGATTTTCGACGGAGCCGGTGCCAAGCTTTCCCGAGCCGATGGCCTCGCGATAGGGTCCGTAGAAGGCCGAAGCATATTTGGCGGCATAGGACATGATCATGGTGTCCTGATGACCTGCGTTTTCCAACGCCTGTCGAAGCGCGCCGACCCGGCCGTCCATCATGTCAGACGGAGCCAGGATATCGGCTCCGGCGGCCGCCTGCATCAGCCCTTGGGCGACGAGAGTTTCGATAGTTGGATCGTTGAGTATAAGGCCATTCTCGATCAGGCCGTCATGGCCGTGGTCGGTGAAGGGGTCGAGCGCCACGTCGCACATGATGCCGACCTCAGGCGCGGCGTCTTTCATCGCCTTGACCGCGCGGGCCACGACGCCGTCTGGGTCCAGAGCCAGGGTGCCGGTTGCATCCTTCTTGGCCCCGTCGATATGGGGAAATACGGCGATGGCCGGGATGCCCAGCTTGCGCGCCTCGACGGCGGCCTTGGCGCATTCGGCTACCGACAGTCGTGAGACGCCGGGCATGGAGGCCACCGGGATCACGCCTTCGCCCTCGTGGACCACCATTGACCAGATCAGGTCTGCGGGAGTGAGCACGGTTTCGCGCACCAGCCGCCGCACCCAGTCAGACTGGCGCAGACGTCGCAGACGCAGGGCCGGAAAGGCAGCGAGGGGGGCAGGGCTCATGGGCTTAGCGATGTGGCTGATTGGGGCGCTGGGTGCAAGTGGTGCATCACGGTCTGGCAATCCAAATGATGGACTGAAATGATGCATGCATTCACCGCTTTCTGCCGACCGTGGCCATAGGTTGCAGACCTTGATCGGTGTCCCTATCGTCAATTCATGTCGGGTCGGGGATTAAATGTCGTGAGAGGTTCGGCCTGGGTCTTGGCCATAACGCTAACTGCCGTTGTCATTACGACCTTGGCGCAAGCCAAACCGCCGGGGATAGCGACGCCGGAGGGCGTGCGGCTGACGCCGCTAAGCACTATCTCGCCCCTAAAAGCCAAAATTCTCCTTCGACTTGCGGGCGTAGAGGGGCTTCCTGTTCGGTACAGTGTCGACACCTATCGGATGGAATACTCCAGTAGGGGAAAGAATGGGGAGCCTGTTCAATTGAGCGGTCTCCTCGCGCTGCCTCACGGTGTCGCCGCACGGCGACTGGTGAGCTTTCAGCATGGGACCTCAACCACGCGAACGGCTGTGCCGTCAAAGCCAGACGGGACAGGCTTGGCCTCCGCGATCATTTTTGCGGGCAATGGCTATGCCCTGATTGCCCCGGACTATCCCGGCTTGGGCGTTTCGACTGGTCGACATCCCTACTATGTCGCAGCCTCCATTGGTCCGGCTGTGGTCGACATGATCGAAGTCACTGAGCGGCTGGGGGTCGTGCCGGATGTTCCGGTTTTCCTTGCAGGCTTCTCGGAAGGTGGATGGGCGAGCCTTCAAGCGCTTCGTCTATTAGAGGCACGTGGAGATAAGGTCATGGGGGTTGCATCAGTGGCCGGCCCTATAAATCTGTCTGGCATTTCCTTTCCCGCCGCGATGAAGGGGAGAGCTAAATCCCATTCCCTTTATTTGGCCTACGCAGCATGGGGTCAGGCTGCCTATTACGGCCATTCGTTGGATAGTGTTTTGACCGCGAATTACGCCGCAACGGTTGAGCGATTGTTCGCGAGTGGAAAGCCAAAAGCGATCATCGACGGCTTGCCAACCGACCCGCGAGCGATGTTCAACGATGCCTTCCTAAGCGCTTATGATAATGGCAAATACCACTGGTTTATTCAGGCTTTCTCTGGCGCAAACCTCGTAGATCTCAATCCCCGCGCGCCGCTTCGACTTTTCTACGGGTCCGCAGATGTTGATGTCAGTCCCCAGGATTCGATTACAGCGGCAGCGGCGATGCGGGCGAAAGGAGCCGACGTCCTAAGTGTCGATGTCGGACCCGTAGAGCACAATCCTTCCATGCTGGCTGCGGCGCCGATGATCTTGGCCTGGATGCAGGAGCTTGAGGCGACAAAGTCGCGATGACCGAAGCCCTGAGTATCTCTACCCAGGCAGACTGAGCCGTTAAGGGCGAAGTAGAAATTGGGCATTAGATTGGATTGGGAACCATCCCGTTTGTAACCGAGCTCCGAAATGTCTCTACCCCAAGTGTTTGCGGGCTATCTGACCCAGGCGCGGGAATTGGCGCTATTGGCCATTGGGTTCTTCGTGCTTGCCTTGTTGGTCAAGGGTAGGCGCGCTCTGACGGATAGTCGTGCCGCGGCCAAAGAGACCAAGAACAATATCGGCCTGTTCATGTTGGAAACCCTGGCCGTTGCGCCCTATTTTGGCTTGGCGGTGGGCTGGGTTCACGACCAGGTTCACGGGACCGGCGATTTATTTGCAGGCGCGCCGCTCTGGATGGCGATCGGTCCAGTCGGTACCTTTGTCTGCGGGATCTTCCTCTGCGACTTCGTGGCCTATTGTTCGCACCGGCTCTATCACACGCGGTGGCTCTGGCCGGTGCATGCCGTGCATCATAGTGATACCCACCTAACCTGGTTCAGCCTGCTGCGTCAGCACCCGTTTGAGCGGTTGCGGGCGTTGGTGGACCTCACGGTTATGATCCTACTAGGTCTGCCGGACTGGGCTATCTTATCGGTAGCCGTGGTGCGCACCTATTGGGGCCACTTCATCCACGCCGACCTGCCCTGGACGCTTGGTCCGCTCGGCTGGCTGTTGGTCTCGCCGGCTGCGCACCGTTGGCACCATGCGCTGGAGGCGCGCGGCGCGGGGGTGAATTTCGGGATCGTGTTCTCGGTCTTTGATCGCGCCTTCGGGACCTATTACGTGCCGGGACTTCATACAGGCCAGACCGGCGTGGCGGAGCTTATCGCGCCGGGGATTGTGGGACAGTATCTGCATCCGTTCCGAGCTTGGGCGGGTTTGGGGAGGGCGTCGGGTGAAACTCAGCTTCCAGAACAACGTCGTCGGCCTGTCGGCTGAAACAGATGCGGAGCGGGAGATTTGCGCGCTGCTCAGTGCAGCCGATGGCCATGTCTTCCAACTGCAATGTACCAGCGAGCGAGGATTGGCGCTGACGGAGCTGGGTCCACAGGCTGATGCCTGTCGTGAGCCGCTGAACATTACCCGCACGGTTGCACCGCCGTTTCAGGCGATTTCCAACCTGGCACA
>JANLPX010000339.1:0-5873 GCA_031367485.1 Alphaproteobacteria bacterium
CGCCGGCGGCAAGGGACGGTTCATGGGGCCGAACACGAAGGCTTCCAGGAAATGCGCTGTAAGGTCGAGGCCTGCCTTCACATCCCCAGGCGCTAATCCGGCCTGGGCCGAGAGCATGAACGGCGGCAGGATCAGAAGGCGGTCTTTGTAGGCTTCACCCGCATCACGGCTGACGGCCCGGCCTGTGCGGGGGCTGACATAGACTAGATCGTCGAGGCTGCCGGTGGCAGCGCACTTCGACAAGTCCAGCCCAAACCCCAAATCCTGCAACAACCCCGCTTCGAACCGCACGAAGACAGCCGGCCAGATGTCTGGATTGGTGAACGCTCCCGCTAGAGCCTCAAAGGCCAAGAACGCGCCGGGATGCGGCTCTCGTTCGGGCAAGGCGGTCCCCGCCACCGCAGCCGCCGCTGACAGCCCCGCCAAGGCCAGCGGGTCATCAAATAGCGCCGAGGGGCCCTCCCCCACGGGCTCAAGACTGGCCGAACCCAGTTGCTCCGAAACCCGCGCACGGTATTGCACCACCGCTCGCGCCCCGGCCTGCAGGTACGGCTTGATCTTCCTCGATGCCCCGCCCGCCACGTGAGCAGCATACCGACCGTGGTGAGCCGTCAGGAACTCGACAATAGCCCCGCTCTCGCCAAACGCCCTGGCCGACAACACATAGGCGTCGTCCTGAAACTCCATCCTAAGGTGCTCCCCCACTGGGGGAGCTGTCGCCAAAGGCGACTGAGGGGGTGGCTCGCGCCAGACGGTGGGCTTCAACCCCCTCCGCCCCTTTGGGGCACCTCCCCCAAGAGGGGAGGATTCTAGACATCAAAGTCCAACCCGACACTGCCATAAAACTCTCGCTTATCGGCCCAGCGCTCATCGACCTTCACCGTCAGGAACAGGTGTACCGGACGATCCAGCAATTCGGTCAACTCCTCGCGCGACTTCTGGCCGATCCACTTCAAAGTCTGGCCGTTCTTGCCCAGCACGATGGGCCGCTGGCTTTCGCGTTCCACATAGATCGACTGCTCGATACGTGCCGACCCGTCCTTGCGCTCCTCGAAAGCCGTAGTCTCCACCGCCGCCGCATAGGGCAGTTCCTCATGGACCCGCAGATAGATCTTCTCCCGCGTGATCTCAGCAGCCAACAACCGCACAGGCAGATCGGCGGTTTGGTCCTCAGGATAGAGAAACGGCCCCTCTGGCATCAGCTCACCCAACCGGGTCCGCAAATCCTCAACCCCGGCCCCATCAGCGGCCGAGATCATGAACACCTCGGAATAGACGCCCGTCTCGAACAGACGTCGCACGACCGCCAGCATCCGTTCACGCTTAACGCCGTCGATCTTATTGATCCCTAGGATCGCGGTCTTGCCCGCCGCCTTCAGACCCTCGACGATGGTTTCCACATCGATGATCGCGCGCTTGTCTGCCGCCTTGGCGCTACCGTCCTCGACGGCCAGTTCAGCCTGAACATCCACCAGATGCAGGATGGCATCGGCGTCCTCGGTTCCGCCCCACGCTGAGCGCACCATGGCCCGGTCCAGGCGGCGACGCGGACTGAAGATACCGGGCGTATCGACCAGAATAATCTGCGACTGACCCGCCATGGCCACGCCGCGCACCGGAAACCGAGTCGTCTGGACTTTTTGGGTCACGATGGAGACCTTGGCCCCCACCAAACGGTTGGTCAGGGTCGATTTGCCCGCATTGGGGGCACCGATAATGGCTGCAAAGCCCGCACGGGTCATTGATCGGGGTCTCTCTTGGCAAGCATCAGGTCGGCGCTGGCCTTCTCGGCCTCGCGCTTTGAGCCGCCCTGAGCGGTTTCGGGATCAAAGCCCTGCAGACGCACCTCAATCGTAAATCGAGGGGCATGTGCCGGGCCTTGGGTCGCCACCACGACATAGTCGGGCGGCGGCAAGCCGCGGGCCATAGCCCATTCTTGCAGCAAGGTCTTGGAATCTTTGCTCAAGGGCGTGTCGAGGTGTTCAAACTCCTCCTGCCAAAACGACAGGAAAAACACCCGCGCGGCCTCAAGACCGCCATCGAGATACAACGCGGCAATAACCGCCTCGCAGGCATCGCCCAACACGCGGTCATTGTCTCGCGCCCCGACCTTGGTTGCACTAGGGTCAACCCGCAGGGCTTCTCGCAAGCCCGACAGGCGCGAAACCTTGGCGCAGGTCTGGTAGTTCACCAGTTGGTTCATCCACCGAGACAGTTCACCCTCCCGCGCCGCAGGGCGAATCTGGGTCAGGCGCTCGGCAGCCATCAGGTTGAGCACGCGGTCGCCGAGGAACTCTAGCCGCTCATTGTGGAGAGTGGCCCCGCCGCCATTTCCCACACTGGCATGGGTCAGCGCACGCTCAAGCAACTCGCGATCCGCAAACACGTGTCCGATGCGGCTTTCGAGGTCGGTGATAGCAAGCACCCACTTGTTCATTTCAGGGACTGGAAGAAGCGCTCTGGCCTAGCATTCATGACCCAGGTCCAAGGCTTGAGCAATGATGCCCCCCGGTTCCACGACAGCAATATGATCTGGGCCTTACCCACTAGGTTTTCGGCCGGCACGAACCCAACCCCGATCTCCCGAGAAAACCGACTATCCAGCGAGTTATCGCGGTTATCACCCAGGAAGAAATACTCTCCCTCAGGCACCACAAAGACCTGCGTATTGTCGACCTCTCCATCGGGACCAAGGTCGTAGGTCATGTAACTCTTACCGTTCGGCAAGGTTTCCCGGTAGCGATCCACGCTGCGCGCAAAGCCGTAGCCGCTGTCCATCACCACTGAGGACATGGCCTGCCTGGGGACGGCCACACCATTGATAAATACCACGCCCGCCTTCATCTGCACACGGTCGCCGGGCAAGCCGATCAGCCGTTTGACGAAGTCGGTCCGGCCATCGCGCGGTAACTTGAAGACCACGATATCGCCGCGTACCGGCGGATGCCCCAAAATCCGGCCAGAGAAGATCGGTGGGCTAAACACGATCGAGTGTCGCGAATAGCCATAGGTCCCCTTCGAGACGATCAGATAGTCGCCCTCCTGCAACGTCGGATCCATAGAGGCCGACGGGATCGTGAAAGGCTGGAAGAACAGCACGCGCAAGACGAGCGCGATGGTCAAAGCATAGACCACGATCTTCAAGATCTCGACGAACTCGTCCAACAGATCAGACGATCGCGGCGCTTCAGGGTCTTCAGTTGTGTCGCTCATTTCGGCCCCGGACCTAGACGCTCCCCATGTCCAGAGCAAGGCGTTGCTTAATGCAGAACTCTGAAGAACCGGCTCGGCTGGAGGTTCAAGACCCAAGTCCACGGCTTAAACAAAGACGCGCCCTTAGACCATGAAATCAGCACCATGCGCGCGCGACCCACCAAGTTCTCAGCCGGGACCAGCCCGACCCCCTCTTGCGGAGAGAAGCGGCTGTCGGCCGAATTGTCGCGATTGTCGCCCATGAAGAAGTAGTAGCCCTCAGGCACCGAGAACTCCTGGGTGTTGTCAGCGGTAAAATCCGGGCCGAAGTCATTGGTCAGATAGGTCCGGCCCTGCGGCAAGGTTTCCTGGAACCGCCCGACGTTCAGCATCATGGGCGTTCCACCCGTCTCTTGAACCACGCCCTTGGCGACCCGCGGCACGGGCGCGCCGTTCAGATAGAGCAGCCCGTCCTTCATCTGCACCCGGTCACCCGGAATACCGATCAGGCGCTTGATGTAGTCGGTCTTGTTGTCTCGCGGCAGCTTGAACACAATGATATCGCCCCGCATCGGGGCGTGCGCAAAAATCCGCCCCGAGAGGATCGGCGGGCTGAACGGGATCGAGTGTTTCGACCAGCCATAATCAAACTTTGTGACAAACACATAGTCGCCCTCATAAAGATTGGGCTCCTCCGAGGCCGACGGGATCGTGAACGGCTGGAACAGCAAAACGCGCAGGACCAGGGCTATCAGCAGGGCCACCCCCACCGTCTTAAACATCTCCACGGTCTCGTTCTTGGCCGGAGCGGGCGAGGCCTCACTAGGATCGGCAGCGTCGGTCATGGGTGTTCCTCAGGGAGAATCCGAAAGTCGGCAGGCGCGATCCTGCATAAGCCACACCAAACCGCAACGCTCGTGAAGGTTTGGTTAGCCAGCGACTGCCTCAATAATCACAAACGCCTGCGCATAAGGGTGATCATCCGTCAGGCTGAGATGGATCTTGGCCACGTGCCCGGCTGGCACCATCTCGTTCAACCGCAACAAGGCCCCGCCGCTCAGCGCCATGGTCGGCTGGCCCGACCGCATGTTCACCACCCCCATGTCGCGCCAGAAAACGCCTCGGCGCATCCCTGTCCCGAGAGCCTTGGCGCAGGCCTCCTTGGCCGCAAACCGCTTGGCATAGCTCGACGCCGCGTCGGGCTTGCGATCCGAACGGGTGCGCTCCAGCTCGGTGAATATCCGGTGCGTAAAACGCGCCCCAAACCGGTCCAGCGTGGCTTGGATACGCCGAATATCAGACAGGTCGGAACCGATCCCCAGGATCACGCCGCCCGCTCCGCGCGCGCTTCATCCATCAGGGCGCGCATACGCTGGATGGCCGGGGTCAAGCCGGTGAAGATCGCCTCGCCAATCAGAAAATGGCCGATGTTCAGCTCCATCACCTCGGGAATGGCGGCAATCGCCTTGACGGTCTCAAAGTCGATCCCGTGCCCGGCGTGAACCTCCAGCCCCAGCCGGTGCGCCTCCCGCGCGGTCGCCTTCAGGCGCTCCAGCAAGGCCGGGGCGGTGTCCAACCCATCGCGAATGGCATCGCAATAGAAGCCCGTGGTCAGCTCCACGATGTCAGCCCCCACTGACTTAGCCGCCGCCACCTGGTTGACGTCAGCATCGACAAAGCACGACACGCGAATGCCCGCCTCTACAAACCGCCGCACCACGGGCGCGATGGTGTTGTGCCCGCCAACCACGTCCAGCCCGCCTTCGGTCGTGACCTCCTCGCGCCGCTCAGGCACCAAACAGGCCGCGTGCGGCCGGTGGGCCAGGCAGATCGCCTCCATCTCGGCGGTCACAGCCATCTCAAAATTGAGCGGCAAACCGCGCTTGCGGGTAATCACCGCCAGCTGGGCCATATCGCCATCCGAGATATGCCGACGATCCTCGCGCAAGTGCGCGGTAATCCCGTCAGCCCCTGCGGCCATCGCCATCTCTGCGGCCCGCATCGGATCAGGATAGCTCGCGCCCCGCGCATTGCGGATCGTTGCCACGTGATCAATGTTCACGCCCAAACGTAAGCGGTTCATAACAACCCTCCGCTCATCCCCGCAGCCTCTTTGAACCCGGCTCTTCAGCTGGCAATCGCGCGAGCTCCGACGGAATTTCGTCGGCAGCATAAGACGGCACATCTACCGTCGCCAGCGCCACCAGTGGCCAACCAACCTGCGCCTTCCCGCCCGACCGATCGACGATGCAGGCGCAGCACAGCACAACCCCGCCCGCCGCCTCAATCGGCTCCACCGCCTCGCGGAATGACCCGCCGGTCGTGATCACATCCTCGACCACCACAACCTTGGCCCCCGGCTCAATCTTGAACGCTCGACGCAGCTTGAACACTCCGTCCTCTCGCTCCACAAACATCGAGGGCACCCCAAGCCAGCGCGCGACCTCATAGCCCGGAATGATCGCCCCCACCGCCGGCGCGACAATGATATCGGGCTTGCCAACTGCGGCTTCGATCTTCTGCGCCAGCGCCTTGCAGAGCCGCGCCGTTCGCTCAGGGAACTGAAACACCAGGTTCTTCTGCAGAAACATCGCGCTGTGACGGCCAGACGCCAAAATGAAATGCCCCTCACGCAGCGCACCCGCCCCACGAAACTCGTCCAGCACCTGTTCGGTATTCAT
>JANLPX010000384.1:0-3332 GCA_031367485.1 Alphaproteobacteria bacterium
GCCACACGAAGCGCGATCCCAGGTCGCAAGACCTTCACCGCAACTCTTCGGCCGTCTTTCAGGGTGGCGTCATGAGCCTGGGCCAGGGAGGCGGCCGCCACCGGCTCGCCAAAGGTTGCATATAGGCTCTCGACGGATCGACCCAAACTGGCCTGAACCTCTTTGCGGGCCATCTCTGTCGGGAAGGGTGCCAGACGATCCTTCAGCCGCGCCAGGTCCTCGGCGAAAACGACCCCAAAGATATCGGCGCGCGTCGAGATCAGCTGCCCCAGTTTAATGGCCACGGGTCCAAGCCCCTCGAGTGTGCGCGCCAGCCGCTCGCCAGGGCGCCCTTGCCCCGCGCCGTCACCAGCCAACAACCGTAAGACCCGAGACACCGTCCTAATCTGCGGCGGATAGATATCGTCCAGTTCCCGTGGCAACAGCGCGTCATTGCGGGCCAACCGCCAGCACGCTCCAATCAGCCGACCCCAACCCGCCATGGACTAGATCGCCCAGCCGTGATGCAGGGCCGCAACCCCGCCCGTAAAGTTGGTGTAACCCGCCCTGCCGAAGCCAGCCTTCTCAATCATAGTCACAAAGGTCTTCTGTTCTGGGAAACGGCGGATGCTTTCCACCAGATACTGGTAGGAGGCCCGGTCCTTGGCGACCAGTTCACCGATCTTGGGGATCACCGCGAAACTATAGGCGTCATAGGCCTTGCGCAGGGCTTCCGTCGCGGGCCGAGAGAACTCAAGGCAAAGAAACCGACCACCCGGTTTCAGAACCCGACGCGCCTCGACCAATGCGGCCTGCACGTCCGTCACATTGCGAATGCCAAAGGAGATCACATAGGCGTCCGCACTGGCGTCGGGCAGCGGCAATCGCTGGGCATCACCAACCCCCCAGGCAATCTCCGGCGCGCCACCCTTCGATATGCCCGCCGCAATCATTTCGGCGTTGTAGTCGAGTACGAATATTTTTGCGTCATCCCCGCCGCGTCGCTCCTGGGCCCGCCTAGCCATCTTCGCAAAACGACGCGCCATGTCGCCGGTGCCCCCGGCGCAGTCAATGATGGTCTCGCCAGGTTGCGGATTGAGACGTGCCGCCGTGGCGTCTTTCCAAAGCCGGTGGACGCCAGCACTCATCAGGTCATTCATCAGGTCGTAGCGTGACGCGACCTTGTCGAAAACACCTCGTACCAAGCCGGCCTTGTCGGCGGCGTCAACATCTCGAAATCCAAAGGTTGCAGGCATCCTTGCCTCTTAACGCCTAGGTGCCCAACGCGCCACCATTGCATCGAAGGCCGAGCCTGTGTCACGGATGGGCATGCCTGAACTTCCAGAGGTCGAGACCGTCGCCCGAGGCCTGCGCCCTGTTTTAGAGGGCCAGCGCCTCTCACGGGTAGAGGCGCGACGCCCCGATCTGCGGTTCCCCTTCCCAGAAGGCTTTGTTCAACGCCTCACAGGTGCCCGCATCACGTCTCTGCAACGCCGTGCAAAATATTTGATGGCCCATCTGGACCGCGGCGAAACCCTGGTGATGCACCTGGGCATGAGCGGTCGGTTCGAGATTGCCCGGCCAACAGGACACATTCGACCCGGTGAATTCCACTATGCTTCGGACCCTGACCCAAAGCATGCCCATGTGGTATTTGAAACCGACACCGGTGGTCAGGTCACCTATTACGACCCGCGCCGGTTTGGCTATATGGGACTGATAGGTACGGATCGATTGACCGATCATCCGTGGTTTGCCGGCATGGGGCCGGAGCCATTGTCGGATGCCTTCACGGCCAAACTGCTGCACAAGGCCTTTTCGGGCCGGAAGCAGGGTCCCAAGACGTTGTTGCTCGACCAACGCATCGTCGCGGGCCTCGGCAATATCTATGTTTGCGAGGCGCTGCATCGGGCGCGGATTTCGCCGTTTGGTCCGGCCAGCGGCATATCGATGCCAAGAACGCGCCAGCTAGTCGAGACGATAATCACCGTATTGGAAGAAGCGATCGCTGCAGGAGGCTCAACCCTACGAGACTATGCGGGAGCAGACGGGGTGTTGGGGTATTTTCAGCATCGGTTCCGCGCCTATGATCGTGAAGGGCAACCTTGCCTCAATGAAGCCTGCGGCGGCGTTATTTCTAGAATGATGCAAGCTGGCCGCTCGACCTTTTACTGCGCAAGGTGCCAGACATGAAATCGCGATATCTTGTCACGCTGCTGTGGTTGGTCTGGGCGGCGACTGCCCAAGCCAAACCACCGATGTGGATCATCCGAGACGCGAATTCCGAGATGGTGCTGTTCGGTTCGATTCACGTTCTGCAACCGGGTCTAGATTGGCGACCCGCAGGTTTGGATGCAGCTTTCGCTTCGGCGGATGATGTTTGGTTCGAAATTCCAATTGATCAAGCGAAAGATTCCCAGATCGCCAATCTGGCTGCAGCAAAGGGTTTGTTGTCCGGCACTCAATCCCTATTTTCACTGCTCTCGGAGGACGGCAAGGTCCGACTGACTAGGGCGTGCGCAAAATATGGCTTGGCACCTGGCTTGGTCGATCGTCTTCAGCCCTGGTACGCCGAGGTCGCCTTGGCGAGCGCCGCTTTTAGTGCGTCGGGGGCAGATGCAGCCTCCGGCGTGGAAAAGCTGCTCTCCGAGCAGGTCCCCAAACGGGCTGACCGACGGGCCTTTGAAACAGCCGAGCAACAGATCGAACTGTTTCATGGGGCGTCACTCGAGGCGCAGCTTGCATCCCTTGAGGTCAGCCTCCAGGAGCTCGAGCGCGACCCTCATGGCTATGATCGATTGGTAGCGGCCTGGATGGATAGCGACGTCACAGCTATGGATCACGATGCCCTAGATCCCCTCCGCCTGGGTGCCCAGGAAATCTACCGGCGTCTGGTAACAGAGCGAAATTCTGCCTGGCTCACCACGCTCAGGACTCGGCTAAACGGACAGGGTCGCACGGTCGTTGTTGTTGGTGTTGGACACCTGATCGGGCCAGACGGCTTGCCCGCGCAGTTTCGCGCACTTGGCTATTTGGTCGAGGGGCCTTAAAGGCCAACGCCAGTTAGCGGAGCTTGAATTGATGGCCTACAAAACCCTGATCGTCGAACAGCACGATGCCGTAACGCTGATCCGGCTAAATCGGCCGGAAGCTCTGAATGCGCTCAACAGCGAGCTACTGACAGAACTAGGGGCGGCGCTTGATGTTGCAGAGGCCGACGACGGCGTCAGGTGCTTGGTCCTAACTGGATCTGACCGCGCCTTCGCCGCCGGCGCTGACATCAAAGAGATGTCTGACAAGTCCTATGCCGAAATGTTCAAGGGCGATTTCTTCGGCGCAGCAGCCCGACGCAT
>JANLPX010000404.1:0-2470 GCA_031367485.1 Alphaproteobacteria bacterium
GTCTGCCCGCTTCCAGGCCAGCAAAGGCCCAGCTGGCAGTATCAGCATCAACAACCCCATCAGCGGCACAAAGGTCAGGTTGAAATAGGGAGGTCCGACCGAAATCGCCTCACCGCTCAGGGCCTCACGGATCAAGGGGTACAGCGTACCCAGCAGCACGGTCATGGTCGCTGCTGCCAGTAGGATATTGTTCAGCACCAACGCGCTCTCGCGGCTAATGGGTGCAAAAAACCCGCCCGGTGCCAGACTCGGCGCGCGCCAAGCAAACAGCGCATACCCAGACCCTGCGGTCACCCCAAGAATAGCGAGCAGCAAAACGCCGCGGGTCGGATCAACGGCAAAGGCGTGAACCGAGGTCAGCACGCCGGATCTAACCAGGAACGCGCCCAGCATCGAGAATGTAAAAGCGCTAAGCGCCAGGAACACCGTCCAGGCCGCCAGCGCGCCCCGCTTTTCCGTGACGATGGCTGAGTGCAACAAGGCGGTGGCGATCAGCCAAGGCATGAAGCTGGCATTCTCAACCGGATCCCAGAACCACCAGCCGCCCCAGCCCAGTTCATAATAGGCCCAGAAAGAGCCAAGCATGATCCCAACGGTCAGAAAGCTCCACGCCGCCAGGGTCCATGGCCGCACCCAGCGCGCCCAGGCGGCGTCCACACGACCCTCTATCAGGGCGGCCACCGCAAAAGAGAACACCACCGAAAGGCCCACATACCCGGCATAGAGAAAGGGCGGGTGCACCGCCAAGGCTGGATCTTGCAATAGCGGATTAAGCGAACGGCCCTCCACTGGGATATCCGTCAAGCGAACAAACGGACTGGAGGCAAAGACAGTATAAGCTAGGAAGACCGTGCCCAGCAGGCCCTGGGTCATCACCACCATGGCCTTCAGGCCGCGCGGTAGGTCCCGTGCCAATCCTGCCACGCATGCGCCAAACCCGGTAAGGGCCAGACACCAGAGCAGCATTGAGCCCTCATGGCTGCCCCAGGTCCCGGCGATCCGATAGAGCAGCGGCTTTTCGCTGTGCGAATTAGCCGCCACATTGGCCATTGAAAAATCCGATGTAACGAAAGCTGTCATCAGGGCAGCAAAAGCTATTGCCACGGCCACAAAGCAGGCTAGTGCGGCACCCTCGCCGGCTCCGACGAGGATTGCCGATCGTCGCCAACGACCAAAGCCCGAAAGTCCGGCCTGAACCACTGCCAGGCAGAGCGCCAGAGCCAGCGCAAAGGCTCCCAGTTCGGCAATCATCTGGTCGCACCGGGCATTTGGTAGCCGGCAGCCGCCCCATCGCCCCGCCAGTCACCCTGCTTTTTCAGAGCCTTGGCGACATCTCGCGGCATGTATTTCTCATCGTGTTTCGCGAGCACCTGCTTGGCCTGAAACACCCCGTCAGGACGAAATGCGCCCGTCGCCACGATCCCCTGCCCTTCACGGAAAAGGTCCGGCAGATCGCCCTGGAAGGACACTCGGTCTGCCGAAATCCGATCCCTAATCGAAAAATCAACCTGCCCATCGGGGTGCTTGACCACACTGCCCACCTCAACGAGGCCGCCGAGTTGGATCGCCCGGCCTGGCGGTGGATTGGCCGCATCGGCCTGGGAAGGAGTGTAGAAATAGGAGATCGAGTCCGAGAGACCCCATAGGGTCAGGCCAACGGCCAAGGCCAGGATCGGTGCAATGGCCGCGACAAGCAGTAGCCTGCGCCGAGCCTTTCGAGATTTCGGCAACCAACCGCTCATTGCAAGGGCTCTGTTTTTGCCGCAACGACAAGGCGTTGGAGTATATCGGGCTTGGCACTGTACCGAGACTTTGCACGTTCCAAGGTGTCATCTCGGGCCTTGGCGTCGCCCAACACCGCATAGGACCGTACGAGCCTGATCCACCCTTCCGGATCGTTTGGATTGACCTCCAGACGTTTGGCCAATCCTGCGACCATGCCGGCAATCATCTGGTCATTGCCGCTCTGCGCTACAGTAGGAGTGTTGGCGTCATCAATCGCCCGATCTAGGCTCTCGCGGCGATCATCGCCCGAAGGCAAATCAGTGCGTAGAGCCAGGAGCGCTTTGACCGCGCCATCCCGATCACCCGCCTGGGACATTGCCCTAGCTAGGTGAAAACGCGCCAAGACAAGCGTCGGGTCGAGACCCAACGCTGTCCGAAAGGCTGCTATCGCGTCACTTGTTTCATCACCACCGGCCACGCCCACCAAACTGACCCCCAGCATTTCCCAAAGATCGGGGCGCTGCGGGGCTAGCGCGATTGCCTTACGCAAGGCTTTGGCGGCGGCGTGTGGATTATCAGACTGGTTTTCGGCGAGCGCTAAGAACCGGTAGCCCTCCACGTCAGGCTTTTGCTGCGTTGCCATGCGCAACACGGCCGCCATCTCTGGCGCCGTCAGGGTCGCAAGGTCTGCTGCGCGCCAAGTGGCAATCCGCGATCTGATCGGTTGATCGGGGAACAGGGGTGA
>JANLPX010000486.1:0-3875 GCA_031367485.1 Alphaproteobacteria bacterium
TGCGAGTTTCTGGGGTCAGGAACCAAGCGGCTCGTCCAAGGGCTGGGCTTTGATGATTGGGAGGATGCCGATGAGTTGCCGCCGCCCGAATACATCGGCGACGGTCGGCCAGGGGTTAGCGTTCATGAGGGGCGACATGGCCTGGGGCGGCCAATCAACGCTTATCCACTGTTTGAGAATGCGCTTCGGGCGCGTGATGGGCGTTCTATTGCCGACCACCAGCGGCGGCTGGGTGAGCTGTTTGCACCGTTCACCAAGGTTGCGGCGGCCAATCCTGAGGCTTGGTTCCCCATTGAACGGTCCGCCGATGAACTGATCACCGTGACGGACCGCAACCGGATGGTGGGGTTTCCTTATCCAAAATATCTCAACGCGATCATGGAGGTCGATCAATCGGCCGGCGTGATCATCACCAGCCTGGCTAAGGCGCGCGACCTGGGCATAGCGCAGGACCGGATGGTGTTTCTGCATGGTTGCGCCGACGCGCACGACATTTGGCACCTGCTGGAACGTCAGAACTATTACTCTAGCCCCGCCATGCGGATGACCGGGGCGCGCGCCCTAGAGATGGCAGGGATTGGCCTAGGAGATATTAGCCATATCGATCTCTATTCCTGCTTCCCGTCGGCTGTACAGATCGGTGCCGAAGCGTTGGGTTTGGCGCTGGATGACCCCAGAGGCCTGACCGTTACCGGTGGCCTGCCCTATGCGGGCGGTCCCGGGAACAATTACGCTATGCACTCGGTCGCAGTGATGATGCAGCGACTGCGCGCCAAGCCTGGGGATTACGGCTTGGTTACGGCCAATGGCTGGTTCTTGACCAAGCAATCGACCGGAATCTACTCCACCCGACCGCCAACTGAGCTCTTTGCAAGACAAGACCCAGCAGTGATCCAAGGCCAGATCGACGCCTTGACCCGACCCATCGTCATCGAAGCGCCACAGGGGCGTGGCAGGATCGAGACCTACACGGTTGTGCACGGTCGGGAGGGCTATCTAATGGGCATTGTCATTGGCCGCGATGAACAGGATCGACGGTTCGTAGCGCAAGTCGCCAGTGATCCGCAGGTGCTGGAGTCACTTGAAACCAACGAAGGGATCGGGCGTATGGGAGATGTCCGAAGCGCTCCAGCGGGTGGCAAGAACCTATTTGTTCCGGATTGATCCCATGACCCAACTCTATCTCATCCGGCACGGCAAACCGGCGGCTACTTGGGGCGATGTCGATGAGGATCCCGGACTGGATGACGCCGGTCGGGCCCAGGCTGAGGCGGCGCGGGACTATCTGATGTCCCTACCCGATGCGTTGAGGCCGACCAAGGTGGTGAGTTCACCTCTGAAACGCTGCCGCGAGACGGCCATGCCGACCTCGCAGGCGCTGGGTGTTGAGATTGAGATCGACCCCTTCGTCGGCGAAATTCCAACGCCTAAGGCCTTGAGCGCCGAGGAACGTCCGGCCTGGCTGCGCGAGGTGTTTGGAGGACGTTGGGTCGAGGCCAAGGGGGACCTTGATTATGACATCTGGCGCGGTCAGGTGGCAGCCTCTCTGGTGGCGCGCGGCGGTACGGCTGTCTTCAGCCACTATGTGGCGATAAACGCCGTGATGTCGCTTCTGGCTGATGATGATCGGGTGCTGGTTTTCCGCCCTGACCACGCCTCGATCAGCACCCTGCACACCGATGGCACGACTTTAAGCTTGGTCGAGCGCGGTCGGGAAGCCACTACGGGGGTCCTCTGACCGCGATGTCGGCGCGTCCCATCCTGACGGTCGGTGAGATGTCGCAGGCCGATCAAGCTGCGATTGTGGCTGGAACGCCTGCGACGGAGCTGATGTCGCGGGCAGGTGCCGCAGTGGCGGCGATTATCTGCGAGCGGTTCAGCCCGGGACCAACGGCGGTCCTATGCGGACCGGGTGACAATGGCGGCGACGGCTATGTTGTCGCCAGACTGTTGGCCGCGCAAGGCTGGGATGTCTGGGTCGAACGGGCAGGGCAGCCGAAGACCAAGAGTGCCTGCTGGGCGGCTGAAGCGTGGACCGGCGATACCTGCGAACTGGGTGAGTGTACTCGGAAAGCGGATCTGATCGTTGATGGCTTGTTTGGCGCGGGTTTGACCCGAGCGCTGGAAGGTTCGGCGGCGGCCTTTGCAAAGGCGACAGAACTGCGAGCTGAGCAGGTCGTCTCCATTGATCTGCCAAGTGGTTTGAACGGGGATAGCGGCCGCGCGGTCGGTGATGTCGCCGTTTGGGCTGGCCTGACAATCACCTTTCACGCCAAGAAGCCGGGTCATGTCCTAGAGCCGGGCCGGAGCCGCTGTGGCGAAGTTGTTGTCGCCGATATCGGTCTCGCGCCGAACTCTGGTCAACTGATCGAGAATTCACCCGAGGCCTGGTTGAGCCAGTTCCCGTGGCCGACCGCGACGTCTCACAAGCATGCGCGCGGCCGGATGATCGTGGTCAGTGGCGAGGCCTGGAATACCGGTGCGGCGCGATTGGCGGCTCGAGCTGGCCTGCGGCTGGGGGCTGGCTTGGTGACAATCCTATCGCCGCCTGATGCTTTGCCGATCAATGCTGCGCATTTGGAAGCGGTGATGTTACGTCCCTTCGGTACGGAGTTTGAGCTTGAGTTGGCTTGCGCCGATGCGGACGCCGTAGTGATCGGTCCAGCCGCTGGCGTCAGCGAATCGACATTGCTGAACACACTGGCACTGGCCCGGACGGGGGCGGCGTTGGTGATTGATGCTGACGCCATCACAGTTTTCCGCGATGACCCGGAAGAACTGTTTTCCGCCCTCGACGTCGATGATGTTCTAACGCCGCATCTGGGTGAGTTTGAGCGCCTGTTTCCCGGCGTTTTGGCGGCGAGCCCGGAGCGGATAACCGCTGTGCGTCGGGCGGCCAAGACTGCTGATGCCGTGGTTTTGCTCAAGGGCGCCGACACTGTGATCGCTCATCCTGATGGTCGTGCCTGCGTCAACGCAAACGGGTCGCCGTGGCTGGCGACGGCAGGCTCTGGCGACGTGCTCGCAGGCTTCATAGCCGCCCTGATCGCCCAAGGTATGGGAAGCTTTGAAGCCGCTTGCGCCGGGGCATGGATCCATGCCGAGGCCGCGGAACTGCATGGCCCTGGCCTGATCTCGGAGGACCTGCCCGATCTGGCCGTCCCCATACTGCGCAGGCTTTATGGTGCGCGTTAAGTTGGCAAGGGTTGGCTGTCTGTGATAGCCAGAGTGCTCAGTGGATACTCTGACGTGATGTCACTCATGCTCAAGGCCTCGGCAATTCTGAATGCGGCAGCAATTGCCGTAGGCGGAGACTTGCGCGAGGGCGGAGCGATCTAGAGTTTGATCCATCCAATGCCCTCCCGGTTCGGTGAGGGTTTGGATCCCAGCCGCATCGGAAGGGTTTTCTAAGAAAGCCTGACCTATGCCCGTCCTAAGTCCTGAAATTATTGCCGCCCTGGTCTTGTTTGCATTTGTGGCCTCGATCACGCCTGGCCCGAACAACACCATGCTTATGGCATCGGGAGCCAATTTCGGGTTCCGGGCGACGCTGCCGCATATGAGCGGCGTCGCCATTGGATTTGGGGTGATGGTGGCGGCGATTGGCCTTGGGCTAGGGCGGTTGTTTGCGGCCTGGCCTTGGTTGCATGATGTCCTGGCTCTGATTGGTGGGCTCTATATGATCTGGCTGGCTTGGAAAATTGCCACCTCACACGGGATCGGTGGCGGCGCGGCCACGACGCGCCCGCAGACCTTTGTACAGGCCGCCGGCTTTCAGTGGATCAATCCCAAGGCCTGGGCGATGGCGGTCGGTGCGGTGACGACCTATGCGCCGCGCGAGAACTATACGGTCAATGTTTTGGTGGTCAGTCTGA
>JANLPX010000515.1:0-1646 GCA_031367485.1 Alphaproteobacteria bacterium
TGGTCGGGGGCGTGCGCCACCGATCCGGAGGTGATCGCCCGGACGCTGAAGACCCGGGCGGCGGGTCTGGTGCGGGTGATCCTGGAGACCGGCCCGTTGTCGGCGTTTCTCTATCATGGGCTTTTCGAGCGCGGGGTTCCGGTGGTGTGCGTGTGTGCACGCCACGCCAAGGGGGTGCTGTCGGCGCGGGTAAACAAGAGCGACCCCCACGACGCGGAGGGTCTGGCGCAGATGGCGCGGACCGGCTGGTTCAAACAGATCCGGATCAAGGCCGAGGCGACGCACATGGACCGGGCTCGCCTGAAGATCCGCGAGCAGCTGATCATCGCGCGCCAGGCTTTCGCCGGTCAGCTGCGCGGGCTCCTGAAGCTGTTCGGGCTCAGGCTGGGCCAGGTGACGACGCCCGGCAAGCGTCGCGAGCGGCTGAAGATGCTGTTTGCCCAGCGCCCCGACCTTGAGCCGATCATGGCCCCGCTGATCGAGAGCCTCGAAGCGCTTGAGGTCCAGATCGCGCGGGTGACAAAGCATCTCGCCGCCCAGGCCGCCGCCGATCCGGTGACCGCGCGACTGATGACCGCGCCCGGCGTCGGACCGATCACCGCACTGGTCTTCAAGTCCAGCATAGAGGACCCGGAGCGATTCAGTCGGGGCGAGAACGCTGGCGCTTTTGCAGGCCTTGCGCCCCGACGCAACCAGTCCGGGAACCGCGACATCAGAGGCCGCATCTCCAAGGCCGGCGATCCCATGCTGCGCAAGGCGCTCTACGAGGCCGCCAATGTCATGCTCGGCCGCCTCAAGCGACCCTGCACCCTCAGAGACTGGGGGCTACGGCTGGCCGAGACCAAGGGGACCAAACGCGCCCGCGTCGCCGTGGCCCGCAAGCTGGCCATCCTGCTTCACCGTTTGTGGCTTTCGGAGACGGACTTCCGCTGGGCCTGATCCGGCACCACCGACTTGAGCGACCGAAGGCCACGAAAGGGACGATCCCGCGTAAACTGTTGCAGCCATTGAGCCCGCAGGTGACATCAAGACGTCCCACCCCATCCTCGCCTGACCGCGATCTTGCGGCACGGCCACCAAGGCTCCCCAGCCAGGCCATGACCCCGAAGACAACCATAGACCAAGGTCAGTTGACCCAGGAACCAGGAGGCAAACGTGAAACCAATTAGACAACAGTTGCAATAACCCCTTATCTACGGTGGTCGCAAATTCGTCTTACGTTAGCGGTTATTGCAACTGTCACCGTAATTGCTAGCCCCGGCCCAATGCCGCGATCAGGGCGTCGCGGAGTTTGCGGCGCTCGATCTTGCCCATCTCGTTGCGGGGGATTTCATCGGTCCAGGCGAAGCGGTTTTCGGGGAGGTCGGGGTAGGGGGCGAGGTGGGCTGCCAGGCTATCGCGGTCAAAGTCCGGGCTGGCGACCACGGCCAGCCAGCACTGGTCGATGCCAAGCGGGCCCGGCACGGCGAAGGCGGCGCAATCCAGCACGCCCGAGCATTCCAGGGCCGGGGCCTCCAGCGCATCCGGCATGAATTTGCCGGAGGCCAGGGTCATGCGGTCGTCGATGCGGCCCTCGACGACGAGGGTGCCGTCGGGCTGTCGATGGCCAATGTCGCCGGTATGGAACCAGCCCTGGCGGAAGCGAT
>JANLPX010000523.1:0-4900 GCA_031367485.1 Alphaproteobacteria bacterium
TATTTGCTTCACAGGTTGGTCAGGTGGCAGCAAAGGTCGAACGATCCAGCACGCTCGAGGAGAAGATGTCGATGAGTCTCTCCTCGATGCCTGGCCTCCCAGTAATCAAGTCCAAATCTTGGCGAGTTGTCGCCGTCTAAAGTCTTCAAGCGCGACCAAGCTAAATTCAAGGCGAACGCAAGCATATGGCTCGGCGACCCTGCGGCATTTGCGGGCGGTTGGTTCGAGATGTTCTTGCGAAGGCAGCGAGCCGCCTGGACTAGGTCATAAGGGAGGTTCAAATGAACGCTGATCCTGAAGACATCTCACATCACAACCTTGCGAAGTTGCAACAACCAGCACAGCCGACACATTCCTAACGTCGCGCCGCGCACCTTCCTAGCTCAGCGCAATTCAACGACGAGCGTTGAGACGTGGCGGCGTCCCCCTTAGGTCGTTTTTCCGAATCACGCCGCGTGTCGTCACGGCAAGGTGAGTTGATAGTCCTCATCACTCCGGTGAGGCGATTGGAGCGGCCAAAGTGAAAACCCAACCCTCCCCATTCCCTGCCTTTCTAACCATCGCCACGCTCGCAAGCCGAACGGGAGTTTGCCGCAAAACACTCCAGCGCTGGATTGAAGACGGCGACCTCCGCGCTCACCGCCTCGGGCGTCGCCGCGCGCGAGTCTACGGTGAAATGCGTCAATCGCATCATCGGCCTGGACTACGTGTTTCGCCTGTACTTCCGCAAGCGAAAGCATCCAGCAGGTGGCGCTGCCATCACAAGCCTGTGGCCGGAGGTTTTGGACGGCTCGGACCTATGGCACGAAATTCAGACCCTCTTAAACATCGGAACGGTAAAACCAAAGGTCAGCAACCTCGCGGGAGCCCTAGGAAGGTATGAAGCTTGAATATCCTCGCTGGGCCGTCCTGGAGACCAGCACAAAGGCGATCTATCGCTACTTCATCAACGAGCTGATGGACGATATCGGCGAACTGCCGATTGAAGCCTTTATGTCGCCATACCTACTAGATTTATAGAATGCGTGGTCGGCGCGCGGTCAACGTGAGACCGAACTATGGATGTCTCTTCTCAGGAACGTTTTCAATCCTGTTTTCATCGCGCGCGACCTCCCGACCCCTTCGCTCGGCTACGAGCTGTGCCGCGGCCCCGGAGCGCCTCTGAGGCGCATCGCATCTGCCCTCAGTCGGTCGTAGAGTCGGTCATTTGCAAGGCCATTGACTGCCGGTGGTTTGGACTCGCTCGCGCTGTCGCCATTGCGCGCTGCACCGGAGCCCGACGTGGTGACCTAGTGAAGCTCAAACACACTGCACGTCAGGCCGAAGGGGTTCGAATAGCGCTGTGACAATTTCATGGGTTACCGGGAAACGGCGGATCCAGGTCAGCCAGCGAGTGGCTCCGGAATTGACGACATGGCTGGCGACGAACCCAGATGAACAGCCCCCCGCCCGATGGCAAGCTGAACAACAGCTAAAGACTGGCATTTTTCGCCTTAAACCTGCGACGCTCGTCTTCAACACCCGCAACGCCGCATTCTCAGAAAACGGTCTGGCAGAAGCGCTGGCGAGCCTTGTTTGCGACCTGCACGTCGCCGGAAAGATCGATTCTCCAGACTATGACCTGCATGGCCTACGGCATATAATTGGGGTTGAACTCTGTTTGGCCGGGGCAAACGATGCACAGGGAGCCGCGTGGCTAGGACACTCCTCGCCGCATTCGGTCGGTACATATCGCCTTCAAGTGAGCCGAATGCTTCTAACCAACCCTGTCGGCCATCTGTTGTCGGAACTGCGCAAACACACCAATGGAACGCAGCCTGAACAAAAAGTGCAAAACACAGTGCAAAAAAGTGAAAACGGACTGCCATTGTTCTCCAGCAAGATCGCTAAAAAACCTAGGCCGCTCAACGCTTCTGCGATGGTACCACCTCTCGGTCTCGAACCGAGGACCTCTAGATCCACAATCTAGCGCTCTAACCAACTGAGCTAAGGCGGCCTATCACGAAGCAGGGGTTCTAGTCGGGAGCGCGGTGTCGATCAAGCATCGTTACGTCCCAGGCCCACCTAGATAAAGAAAAAGCCCCGAAGGCGAACCTTCGGGGCTTTGAAATCTAGACCGACAAGAGGCCTCAGTTCTTAGGCAACGCCCAGCGAAGTGGGATCCGAACGGTTCCACCTTCAACAGGAGCACCATCAAGAGCCTTGGGCTTCATCTTGAAGAGCTTGGCTGCACGTAGCGTTGCCTCTCCAAATCCGAAATCAGGTGGGTCTTCTGAAACCACAGAACACCCTTCCAGCGTTCCCTTAGCTGTCACCGAGCAGCTCAGGGTTACTCGACCTTCCTGTTCCATGCGCATGGCACGGTCGGGGAAGTAGCGTGCTAGGTCCTCTGCGTTTGGCTTGCGCGCCCAATCAGGGTTCGAAATCACAGAAGGACGGGGCGGCGCTGCTGGTGCCGGCGCTGGTGGCTTGGGCTGCTCAATCCGCTTTTCAACCGGGGGAACCGGCAGAGGCGGGATCGTTGGCATATCCAACGGCACATTGACCGGCGGACGTGGCTGCAGCTTCGGCGGCGGCGGCGGCGGCGTATTGGGCGGTGGCGGTGGAGGTGGTGGTGGCGGTGGAGGCGCGGGCTTGATCAGCGCTACGTCCGTCACGTCGTCCGAGTACTCCTTATAGGTCGTCTGGAATTTTTGCTTCCAAAGGACATATCCGATCAGTCCGTGCAGAACTGCCGCGATGATAAGAGCAACAACTAACCCTTTGTTCGCCTTGGGAGGCGGAGCGTCAAAGGGGTTGTGTGCGTGGTGAACAATTTCGTCAGACATTGCTCACCCCTCACTTCTGCTCTGTGCCGACGAGGGCCACGCTGTAGAAACCGTTGTCCTGCAACATGTTCATCACGCCCATAAAGTCACCGTAGACGACATCCTTGTCGCCGCGAATGAAGATCCGCTCTTTCGTCGGGTTACGCTTGCCACCGAGTTGCTTGCGCATGTCGTCCCCAAGGGTCGAGAGGTCCGAAGGGAAGTCCCCGATGAAGATCCGTCCCGAGGGCTGGATCGAAATATAGATCGGCTTGGGCGGGTTCGTGCCCGGTTTTGCAACGGCATCTGGGAGTGCGATCTTAACATTCACACTCGCGAGCGGTGCCGCCACCATGAAGATGATCAGAAGGACCAGCATGACGTCCACGAAGGGCGTCACATTGATCTCGCTGTTCTGCTCCACCGCGTACTTGCCACCCCCACCTGAGAGTTTGGCGCCCATCTGGCTTAAGCCCCTTTGTCGAGCTGCCGGGACATGACGTTCATCAACTCCGCGACGAAGCCTTCCGTGCGTGCCCCGAAGGCCGAAACGCGCGTCTGGAAGTAGTTATAGAAGATAACCGCCGGGATAGCCGTGAACAGACCAATACCGGTGGCGAGCAGCGCCTCGGCGATGCCGGGGGCGACGACGGCCAGGTTTGTCGTGTTCGTGTTCGCGATACCGATAAACGAGGTCATGATGCCGTAGACCGTACCGAATAGACCGATGAACGGGCCACCCGAACCAACCGACGCCAAGAACTGCATGCCCGAGGACAAGCGCGTGCCCAGCGAGGCCTGAACGGCTCCCACGGCAGCTTCGGCACGGTGCAGCGTCGTTTCACGATGCGTACCGGTAACCGCCAACCCTGACTGGCGGGATAGTTCGATTTCCTGAGAGGCCGCCGCAGCCATATCGGCCAACGGGTTACCTTCAAATTCTTCGGACATCGCGATTCTGCCGATATCCGCAGTCGATTTGGCACCGCGGAAAGCTTCCACGAAGCTGTTTGCAACCCGATTGAGGCTACCAAACTCAATCATCTTGGTGACCAGGATGGTCCAAGAGAAGATCGAAGAGGCGAGTAGGCCCAGCATAACGATCTGAACAACGATGCCGGCATCCAACGCCATCTGAATAACACCGAGCTTGCCGGCATTCTTCATCTGGGGGGGAGCAACTTCGGCTTCGGCGGCTGGGGCGGCGGCAGGAGCCGCAGCATCAGCAGCAGGAACTGCGGCGTCGGCGGCGGCTGGAGCAGCGGCGGCGTCAGCAGCAGGAGCCTGCGCAAAGGCAGGTACACTCGTCATCAACGCGATAGCGCCGATCAGAGCGATGATAGGGGTCATTCGTTTGTTATCGAGCATCTGTCGCCAGTTCCTGGTTGGTCTGCACGTTTGGACCGAGGGTCGTCGCGCGAGAGCGTCTCCACCCTTGTTGATTTTTAACCCGGCGTCCCGATCAATTTTCATCAACCGACCCACCCGAGCCGCTTTACCTATGCCCAACTCAAAGCCTGACAACGACGAAAAGTCGAAGGCAACACTGTGACAAGGGTTCAAACTTCGATCCCTGACGGGACTAGAAATTCTTACCGATAAGTTAGACGTTCGGCATGGGTCCTTTGGCAACCCCTTTTAGAGCGGTCAAGGGGGCTGAGGTGCCCAGTCTCGGGCACTTCGTCGCGGTCGAGGGGCAAATTATTGCGACGCACAATAGTAGGAGGCGAATCTACGGGCGATATACAACGCTCAACCGGGAATTCTTGCCGCATCGCAGCATTTATTTTCGAACCCGAAACAAAAGATATTCCGCGCGAATTAGGCGGACGAAGAGGGTTTGCCAGTTTTTTGCGCGACCTTTGCTTCGGACCGCACATGGTAACGCGACGGTGGCACGTCAAGACTTAGCCCGTACGCATGGCTACCAGACATCAATGAAGCGTCGACCGGAACGCTGCCCTGGACCTTCAACGGGACAAGCCTTCATACCCCTGACTAACCAATTCCGAGTCTCGAACGGATCGATGACGGCGTCGATCTCGAGAACCTCCGCCACAGACAAGGCTGACCCCTGTTGATACATGCGCGCT
>JANLPX010000048.1:0-10896 GCA_031367485.1 Alphaproteobacteria bacterium
GCGGCGACAGTCGGCTTGGATGCTCTCAGCGACGAAGCCTGGATAAGCCACTTTGGGCGATTTGAGCCCTTGCCGGGAAACCTAGCCGAGCCGTTGGCGCAGCGTTATCACGGCCATCAGTTTCGGGTTTACAACCCGGACCTCGGCGATGGTCGCGGATTTACCTTTGCCCAGATGCTTGAAGTCGGCACTGACCGGCTGCTGGACTTGGGCACGAAGGGATCGGGGCCGACGCCTTGGTCCCGGCAAGGCGACGGGCGGCTGACCCTCAAGGGCGGTGTGCGCGAGGTTTTAGCCACGGCCATGTTGGAGGCGCTTGGCGTGCCGACCTCCAAGTCGTTCAGCCTGATTGAAACTGGCGAAGACTTGACCCGTGGTGATGAGCCCAGCCCGACGCGATCAGCGGTTTTGTTCCGACTGAGCCATAGCCATATTCGTTTCGGCACCTTTCAGCGGCAAGCCTATTTGGAACGACCTGACCTGATCGAACACCTGGTCGCCTATTCGATTGAGACCTATTATCCGGACTTGCAAGTCGCACCAGATCGGACGGTAGCTCTGCTCGAAGCTGTGGTCGCTCGCGCCGCATATTTAACAGCCCGCTGGATCGCAGCGGGGTTCGTGCATGGTGTGCTCAATACCGACAACATGAACCTGACGGGGGAGAGCTTTGACTATGGCCCCTACCGGTTCCTGCCGCACAATGATCCGAACTTCGTCGCCGCCTATTTCGACCATCAGGGGCTCTATAGTTTCGGGCGTCAGCCTGAGGCAGTGTTCTGGAACCTCCAACAATTGGCAGGGACACTGTCGATGGCGACGACCGACCAGGATGGGTTGGTGGCTGCGCTCAATGGATTTGGTGCGATCTACCGTGGAGAACTCACCAAAGCGATGTTGGCACGACTGGGTTTGGAGCCTCAGTCCACCGAGGCCGATGCCGCTCTGGTCGGGGCGGCGTTCCGGGCTCTGGCATTTGGAGGTGTGGCCCTGCGCTGGGAGCCGTTCTTTTTCGATTGGTTCTGTGGCGATCAGACGCGCGCCTTGGCGAGCCCTCGGGCTGGTATCTACCTCAGCGCTGAGTTCGACGAGTTTCGAGGCGCGATCAGTAGCTATCGCCCCTTGCGCGTGGAGCGTCTGGCGGCCGACTATTTTTCGGGGGCTGAGCCCCAGGAACTGTTGATCGACGAAATAGAAGCGATTTGGTCCGAGATTGCACAGAGCGATGATTGGTCAAGACTTGAGACAAAACTCGTGGAGATCGAAACCGCCCGTCTCGCCTATCAGCTCTAAGGTTTAGCCCGTGCGCTCCATTGCGCTAGGATAACGCCGCTAAGCGCAATAGCGGCTCCTGCCGCCTGCCAAGGGCCGAACAGTTCATTGAACAGCAGCCAGCCCAACACACCAGCGACCACCGGCTGGATCAGGACCACAACTGAGGCGACGGCGGCGGGAAGTCGCCCCAGCGCCCAGGCTATCGATCCCTGACCGGCGACGTGCATTAGGCCAAGGCCCACGCAGGCTCCCCAGCCCAACATCGTAGTGGGCAACAGCTGTTCGTGTAATCCGAGCGCTGCCAACAGCAGAATTGGAGCACCGGTCAAGGTGGACCAGAACATGATGCGAGTCGCGCCCTGGGTGGTTCTGGCTGCGCTAACCGTCATAAAATAAAGCGCATACCAGATAGCGGTAACGGCTGAGAGTGCGTCGCCGAGCGCCGGTGATTTGCCAAGCGATCCCGAGCCCTTGGCCAAGGCCATGATCCAAGCCCCCGCTAGCGCCAAGGTGACTGCAACTAAAAACATCCGCTGCGGGCGCTGTCGCAGAAAAATCCAGGCAGCGGCCGTAACGAAGACTGGCGTCAGGTTCGACAGGACTGTCGCTTTAGCCACCGAGGTATAGGCGATCCCGTAGTGCCAGAATCCAAGATCCAACGCGAAGGCAACCCCCGCTAACAAGACCAGCCGGTTCGGCCGACCCACGCCGTCGCCGTTGTGCCGCGCCAATGCCGCCAACAGTGGAAGGGCAAACACCAGCCGCCAGAACCCCGCTGCAGCCGGTCCCACCTCAGCCAAGCGAACGAAGACCGGTCCCACCCCGATCACGCAGGCCCCCAGCAGTAAGACGATCAGCGCCCGGCTGCGCGCGGTGTCCGAAGGCGCGTCAGTCAAAGCCTAGCTCCCGTCGAAGATCTATCGCCGTCAGGCCCTGGGTACGCAGCTGTTCCAGGGTTTGCGCTCGGTGTCGCTTGGACAGTCGTTCACCGTCCTCGCCAAGGATAAGTCTGTGATGGCGATATGTCGGCGTTGGCAGGTGCAGCAAGGCCTGCAACAGACATTGGATATGGGTGGCCTCACGCAGATCCTCACCACGGACGACATGACTGATGGCTTGGCGTGCATCGTCGATGACGACAGCTAGGTGATAGGCAATACCGACATCTTTCCGCGCCAGAATGATGTCGCCAGCGCGCTCAGGCTCGGCAGCGATCATGCCAATTGCGTCGTCATGAAATGACAGGTTCTGGAAACCCCTCAACTCCGCCTTGGCCCGGTCCAAGGATAATCGCCAAGCAAAGGGTTCGCCACGGTCAAGACGGTCTGATTCTTCTGCATGAGGTAAAGGCGAACCGAAAAAGGCATCGGTATTGCCATGAGGCGCGCTGGCGATCCCTTGAGCGACATCCCGGCGGGTTTTGAAGCAACGGTAGGTCAAGCCGCGCGCTGTGAGATCAGAAATCGCAGCCTCGTAATCGGCGAGGTGGTCGGACTGGCGAAGCACGGGTTGCTCCCACTTCAGCCCAAGCCAGGCCAAGTCCTCCAGAATTCCGGTTTCGAATTCTGGACGGCAGCGCGTCCCGTCGATGTCTTCGATCCGAACGACAAATCGTCCGTCGACTTCCAATGCTGTTTTGTAGGCTGTGAGGGCCGAGAAGGCGTGGCCGCGATGCAGGCGTCCGGTGGGAGAGGGGGCAAATCGGGCGCTCACCCGCCAGAACTTAGGCCGGTTCGTCGTCGGCGAAAATCCGCATGTGCTCGAATACGCCGCGGAAGAAGGCCTCTTCGCCACCGACGGCGATTTTCAGGTGATCGAATTGTTTGAAGGACGCCATTTCGGCCAGGCCGTGCGCAGCACTCCACGCAGCGGTGGTGGCGAGCTCCAGATTCACGAGGTCGGTGGGATCAGCTCCGGCCTCAACAAGTGTATCGCGGACCTGACAATAAGCGCTGTCATCCTTCAGGAGCACGTGGTCAGGTAGATCTTCCTGATCGCGAGAACCATCATACATCACGCGGTAAAGGCTAGGATTGTCGCGGGCGAACACGACATAGGCCACGCCAAGGGCTGACATCTTGTCACGAACAGTCAGGGCCTTGGCACGAGCTTCCGTCAGCGCATTGTTCAACATGTCCCAGCCTTGCTCGGCCACGGCATGCAGAAGTTCGCCCTTGTCTTTAAAGTGATGGTAGGGCGCGGCGGGGCTGACCCCAGCCTCGCGAGCCACCGCCCGCAGCGAAAGCGCTGAGGGGCCCTCGGCTTCAAGCAGTCGGCGGGCAGCGTCGATCAGAGCCCGGCGAAGGTCGCCGTGGTGATAGGGCCGAGGCTCAGCTGATGCAGCTTCTCTCATGACAGGCACCGTAAAACTATAACCGGAGGCCGTAAAGGCCATCTTGACATTGTTTAGATAAATTGTATCTTAGCATTGTTCACATAAGAACGGCCCCGCTCCCTCGGGGATCAAATTGAAAAGGAATGTGTCATGTCTCTTGTGTCTCTTTCGAAATTCGAACGCTTCTTTGATCGCATCGCCCCCGCATTCTTGCTGGTCCTTGGCCTGACCGTCGCCGCCGCAACCGCGCTGGTGAATTTGGCCTAAAAACCCTCTCAGGTTTGTTCGGCAGTGAAGGGTCTCTCGCGAGGCCCTTTTCTTTTGGCCCGCCCAAAAATAGATATGCATTTTTGCATGTCGTACACTGTAAAATGAAACTGTACATCGCTTAGATAAGTCGTATCTTGTGATTGTCCAGACGGACAAGCCGCTCGGAGCCCGATCGGAACGCAACAAGGAGAATTCTAATGAACATCCGCTCTCTTCCCGCCTTCGCCCGTGCCATCGACGTCATCGTCGTTGTGGCCTTTGTTTCGCTCAGCTTGGCTCTTGCCGGCGCTACCGCCATCGTCGGCGTCTGAATGCTGCTCAAATTCGCCCCGCTCGCCACCTAGTTCCTAGCGGAATGCGAGCGGGGACGATCAACGTCATGGAGATGTCGTCAAATCTCCCCTAGGGTTTCCAGGTATCGGGAATCAGAGCCCAGTTCGGTTCAATCCTGGTCGCGATAGGCGCGGATTTGGACAAGGGCAGAGTCTTCAGGACACCATCGAACACTAGCAGCGCAGCGTGGCGCTTCGGAGGCTCCGAACATGCAGGTGCTTAGTCGCCCGCCGTCGGGGTCGCCCGCCCTTGTGCTCAATGCCGATTTCCGGCCGTTGAGCTATTACCCGCTGTCCCTATGGCCATGGCAGGACGTCATTAAGGCCGTATTCCTGGATCGCGTGGATGTCGTCTCTACCTATGATCAGGTGGTGCATTCTCCCAACTTTGCCATGCAACTTCCCAGCGTCGTATCGCTGAAACAGTATGTAGCCCAAGACCGCCCACCGGCCTTTACGCGTTTCAACCTGTTCCTGCGCGACAGGTTCTCCTGTCAGTATTGTCGCTCTGGAGACGACCTGACGTTCGATCACGTGGTGCCGCGCTCAAGGGGTGGTCGCACGACGTGGGAGAATATCGTCACGGCCTGCGCGCGCTGTAACCTGACCAAAGGTGGGCGGACACCTGCAGAGGCCCACATGCATCCCTTCCATAAGCCAAGGCGGCCTTCCTCATTCGAGCTGCAAGATCGCGGCCGACGATTCCCGCCACGCCACCTGCATGAGAGTTGGCTGGACTACCTCTATTGGGACATCGAGTTGGAGGCTTAGTGCCTGAACAGAACCAGAGCGAACACGGCCTGCCCTGCCAAGATGAGCCAGAGCAGGGTGCGAAACGGCTCCTTGCGGGTTTTGTGGCGAAACGTTTGCTGGGCAGCGACGGCACCGAAAGCCCCGCCGATCAAGGCTAAACCCAGTAGGGTTTTCTCGGGAATGCGTCTGTCGCCCGAGATGGCGCAGCGCTTGTCCCAGCCAAAGTTCGCAAACGCGGTCAGATTGACCAAGGCCAGATAGGCCAGTGTCTGGATAGTCACTTGGCTAGGCGATATCGAACCGGACAGTAGACCGTCCGAAGTCTAGGGCAACGGCCGAGAACTGGGTCAGCAGATCCATACCCAGGATGATCGCGGGTTTTTTGTGCAAGTCCCAAAGCGCAAACACGTGTGTCTCAGAAAACACCACCGGCACATTGCCCAGGTTCAGTCCGCCCAGTCTCATGAAGGGCAGATACCCCATCTCGCCAAGGAATTTCTCGCCGACCAAGGTGCTTAGCTGCACTTGGCGCATCAGGCTGCGGTCTGAGGAGGTGGGAAGTGGCAACAGGCGCCGCAGGGCACTGTTCCCAATCGAAATCTCAGACCCGGAGTCGATCATTGCGCTGATCGGCGCGCCGTTCATATCGGCATCAATTAGGGTCAGTTGGCCTGAGCGGCGTTGGGCGGGAACCACAACCCGGGACGCCGTGCTGATCTCTGTTTTGGGGGCAATGATCTCCAGACCTTTACCTTTGAAATCCAGAACTAGTCGTCGACCCTTCAGCCAATCGACCCCGAGCACGCCGTCGGCCTCTCCATTGGGCATGGGGACCACGGGAATGTTCACATTACGCTGGCTGCGCGTCCCGACTTGGAGGCGGTCAACCTTGATGCTGGGCCGCAACCGGGCCGCCACAACCGTGTGAAGTGAGATTGGTGGGCCTTCTGGGAAACTAAGCGTCTCCGCGAGCTTCTTGGATACACAGGAACGGTTGGCTCCTGTGTCGACCATGAAATTGAACGGTCCTTGGCCATTCAGGAATACCGGCGCGACCATCCGCGTGAAGCTGTCATTGCCTGCCTCAACGCGGGTGGGATCGTCGCTGACCTCGGAAGTCGAGTCGACAGGTTGCGCGAAGGCGGGGAGTGCGGTGGTGGCGGCCGCCGCCAGGATCAGCCCAATGTCGCGCCTGCTGAGGGTCATGTCGGTCGTCCTCCACGAACACAGTAAAGCTAGTCCTATTGAGGGCGCTCGGCAATTGAGCCCGGAGGTTAGGTTTCCTCGGGCGGCTTGACGGTTTGGAACATGACCAGAAGTAGGAGGTCATAGGTGATCTTGAGACCTCCGCCGATCACCAGAGGCCAGGCAAAAGGGCTGATGGTCAGCAGGAACCCGGCCAAGGAGGGGCTTAGCGCGGAGGCCAGACTGCGCGGTACATTGGTCAGGCTGGCGGCAGCCGCGCGTTCGGGTGGTGTGACGACCGCCATGACATAGGAGGTCCGGGCCGGCACATCCATCGAGGACAGGCTGGACCTGATCAGCAAAAGAACCAGGGCCACGGTCAGGTTCGGCGAAAAGGGCACCAGCATAAGGCACAGATTCGCCGGAATATGGGTGAAGACCATGGTGTTGATCAAGCCAATCCGCGCGGCGAGCCACCCTGAAGCCAGCTGAGAAAATGCAGTCAGTACCCCAGCCCAGAAGAAGAAGGCCGAGGCGGTGGCAATTGATAACCCCCAGGTTTGGAACAGCCAAAGGGCCAGTAGAGATTGGACGACAAAGCCGCCACCGAAACTGTCAATGCTGAAGAGTCCGGCTAGCATCAGGACACGGTTGCGGGAGGGGCCAAGCGGCGTGCGGGTAACTTCGGCCTCGGTCTGCTGTTGGGGTAGCCGCCGGTAGAGACCCAAAACGATCAGCCCGATCAGGCCATAGATCATAAAGAGGATACGGGCGACGTCGAGGGTTGTGGCCCCCAGGCCCATGCCGACCCGGTCGGCCAGACCGACGGCGAGAGATCCGGCGGCGACGGCCAGGGACCCGGTCAGGCCAAACCGGGCAAACCGCCGGGTGCGTTCATTGTCGGGACCAGCATGGGACAGCATGGCCTGTTCCAGCGGTAGGAACGGGCTGACGTCGCCGCCGGATGGATTGAGCGTACCCACAAACCCAATGACCATCAGCGGCCAGAAGGCGCGCGCTTCAGCGAACAACAGCCCGGTCGCCAGCATCAAGAGCGATGCGATAATCAGTAGAGTTCTAGCCGCGAAGCGATGGGAGAGGAAACCGACGCCTAAGGTCAAGACCGCCGACCCCAGCAGAGTCGCAGTGGTGATCAGGCCCACCTGAAAGGGCGTCAGGCCCAGGGCGATCAAATAGATCGGCAGGATCAGCGCAATGAAACCGTCACCGAAGGCGCGAAAACCGCGGGTGATCAGCAGCAGGCGCGCTGTCGAGTTCATGCCGCCGCCGGGCGAGCCTCCCGCCACATGGCATAGAAGGGCGGACCACCGGGACCGGGGACAAACTCCCTCACTACTTCAAAGCCATAGCGCTGATAGAGCGGTACATTGGCGACGTTAGAGCTCTCCAGATAGGCATGTCGCCCCTGGGCATCGACGTCACGCAGGCTAGCGGCCAACAGACGCGAACCTACGCCGAACCCTTGAGCTTGAGGCCGCACGCCCAAGAACCAGAGATAGGCGTGGGGACGGTCCTTGGGGTGATACTTTTCCATAGTCTCGCGCATGGCCAACATGCGTCCGAAGCGACGAAATCCCGTGGCTGCAAGGATAGTGGGAAGAATGCGAAGTTCTTGAATTAGAGGCGAGGCGACCATGCTCTCCGAGGGTAGCCAGACCGCAGCCGCGCCACCCATGACCGGACGGGTTACAACGCCGTCGGGCATGCCGACCCCGGCCACCATCAGCTTAAAGAGATCGCGACGCGCGCCATCCCGCCTCGCGTCTTCGCGCATGAACCAGCAGAATTGCGGGTCGTCCTGAAACGCGGCCGAGAGGTCGTCGGCGACGGCCTCCAAGTCGGCCATGGTGGCCTTCACGGGCTGCTCGGCCGCCCGTCTCAGGGCCTCGATCTTAGCCTCGGTCATACCTTCTCGCTGATCTTGATGGCGGCGCGACAACCCGCGCGGATAACGGCAGCAAGAATCGGATAGCCAGGCGTGTCGCGGGCGCCCTCTTCGAAGGCCTGGTCGCGATGAGCCAGTTCCTCATTGCGAAACTGGGTCAGTTCGGCGGCGAGGCTTGGGTCGCGGTCGCTAAGCTCCGCGATCTGCTGCGCATAGTGCTCCTCAATCACCGTCTCGACGGCGGCCGTGCAGGCGTGGGCAGCCTTGTCGCCGAGTAGAGCTGTGCCTGCGCCCAGCGCAAAACCCGCGAGCCGCCAGAGTGGCGTCATCAGGGTGGGTCGGACCTGGTGCTCGTTCAGCAACTGATCAAAGCGCGCTAGGTGAACCGCCTCATGCCCTTCCATTTCAGCCAATTGACCAGCAATGCGTTCATGGCCTTTGGCCGCGCCCAAGACGGCGCGCTGGCCACGATAGATATGGACGGCGCCCAGTTCGCCGGCATGGTCGACGCGCAGGATTTCTGCGAGCCTAGCGTTGCCAGCTCCCATACCAGGTCGCGAGGGGATTGGTTTTTCACTCATGACTTGAACCTAAAACCTAGGGCGGCAAGGGTGCTGAAAACTGCAAGTTTCAGGGAAATCCAGGCATTCCATCCGGCCATTGAGATGCCTAGGAACCGCCAAGCCGCCTCGTCGCAGGCTGGAGGTTTGATCTTGGCTGTGCCGTTCGCAATAGCAGTCAGAGACTCCAGACTGACAGCGGCTCCGGTGCTGGCGCAGGTGGTGGGGCCAGGCCAGAACTTCCACTCCGCACCCGCGTGATAGATTGCGACGGCCATGCCTGTAGCGAAGATCAGGGCCAGGAGAGCGTTGAAAACCAAAGCCAATCGTTGCAGGGCTAGAAGTCGCTGAACGACAATGCCCACAAGCGCTATGCTGCCTGCAACCCAATAGACCTCGCGCTGCCGCAAACACAGCGTGCACGGCGCATATCCCCCGAAGGTCTCAAAGGCGTGGGCGACACCCAGCATAAGGGCCGAGGACAACAGCGCCCAGAGCAGCCAGCGGTCGAGGAACGGATTTAGCGACTTAAGCATAACTTCGATTATGACCTGAAAATCACGATGAGCCCAAGATCCTTCGGCGCTAGCGCACGAATTTCAGGATGACGACTAGGGCTACAAGAGCGGCCACTCCTATGCCAGCGAACAGCGCGAGCCGACGCTCCACCTGCTCGAGGATCTGTGGTCCCAAATATTTTAGCACCGTGGCGGTCAAAAAGAAGCGCGCACTGCGGGTAACGACGGAAGCCCAGAGGAAGGTCACAAACGAAAAGTGCGCCAGACCCGAGGCAATTGTGACCAACTTATAGGGGATGGGCGTCAGGCCCTTAATCAGGATGACCCAAAGACCCCATTGCGCAAACCAAGCCTGGAAGGCCTGTTGGCCGTCGGCATGACCCATAAAGCGTAGGACGGCCAAGCCCACGGGTTCCAAGAAATAACCGATGGCATAGCCTAGACAGCCGCCGAGCACAGAGGCCAAGGAGCATATGCCAGCATAGAGATAAGCTTTTTCAGGTCGCGCCAGAACCATGGGGGCCAACATGACGTCCGGCGGAATTGGGAAGAACGAGCTTTCCGCAAACGAGACCGCAGCTAGGGCGACGGGAGCATGGCGCGATCCTGCGAGCGTCATCACCCGGTCATAGAGTTTCCGAAGCATAGGGTCCCATCACGCGCAACTGAGGGTCTGCTATCAGGGTGCGAAGGGCTTGTCTCTCTGATCTAGATCAGGCAATTAGTTGCATATGATACTATTTGTCGGAGCTAGAGTCTCTACGATGCCCGTTACAGCACGCGACCTGTTCGATAATCCGTTGGAAACTGACGGGTTTGAGTTCGTGGAGTTCACCTCGCAGGAACCAGAGCGTCTCAAGGCTTTGTTCGAGAAGATGGGCTTTACGGCCACCGATCAGCATAGATCGAAGAATGTGCTGCGGTTTCGCCAGGGCGACATCAACTTCATCCTGAATATGGAGCCGAATGGTCAGGCAGCGGACTTTCGGCAAGTTCACGGACCATCGGCCAATGCCATGGCGTTCCGGGTCAAGGATGCCGCCCTGGCCTTGAAGCTTGCCGTCGCGCGCGGGGCCAAGGCGGTGATCGGGCCAGCAGGCCCAATGGAGCTGAACATACCGGCTATCGAGGGGATCGGGGGGTCGAACCTCTATCTGGTGGATCGCTACGGAGCCCAGGAGATCTATGACGTAGATTTCGTGCCAATCCCTGGCGCAGCGGCGCAGATGGCGGCCAACTCGCGCGGCCTAACCTACCTGGATCACCTGACGCACAACGTGTTTCGCGGTCAGATGGCGACCTGGGCGGCCTTCTACGAGCAGATCTTCAATTTCCGCGAAATTCGGTATTTTGACATTGAGGGGGCACAGACTGGCTTGATCTCCAAAGCCATGACCAGCCCCTGTGGAAAGATCCGCATTCCCCTAAATGAGAGCCAGGACGATCACAGTCAGATCGAAGAATTCCTGAGAGATTATAAGGGAGAAGGTATCCAGCATATCGCTTTAGGTGCCGCCGACATCTTTACATCTGTCGAGACCATGCGGGCGGGCGGCGTGGTGTTTCAGGATACTATCGACACCTATTTCGACGGTATCGACGCCCGAGTGCCAGACCACGGCGAGGACATCGAAAGGCTGCGGGCCGACCGGATCCTGTTGGATGGCGCGCCGACCCAGGGGCAGGGTCTATTGCTACAGATATTCACTGAGAACATGATCGGGCCGATCTTCTTTGAGCTGATCCAGCGTAAGGGCAATGA
>JANLPX010000069.1:0-28218 GCA_031367485.1 Alphaproteobacteria bacterium
TTGTGCGCTAAGGACCGAAGCCAACATCAAAACCCATCAGCCCCGCCGGTCTCGGACGGGGCTTTTTCTTGGGCCCTCTCCGAAATCAGAAATTGGAGAGACGAACATGACCGACATCTTGATCCGCGCCATGGAGCCCTCTGACCTTCCCGACTTGACGGAGGCCTGGAACCAGCCGCTCGCCATTCGTGGAACCTTGCAAATGCCGTTTAGCAGCCTGGAGAGCCGCCAACAGCGGCATGCCCAGCCTGTGCCAGGTTCGACCCGATTGGTCGCGATGATTGAGGATAAGGTCATAGGCATGGGGGGCCTCATCCGGTTTGAAAATCGCCGATCTCACGTGGGTTCGATCGGCATGACGGTCCACGACGCCTATGCCGGGCGCGGCGCTGGGACAGCTTTGATGGCGGCCCTAGTCAATCAGGCAGACGACTGGCTGAATCTCACGCGACTGGAGCTCGGGGTCTATGCCGACAACACCCGCGCCATAGCTCTCTATGAGCGGTTTGGGTTTGAGCGGGAGGGTTTGATGCGGAACTATGCCTGGCGCGACGGGGCCTTTGTAGATTCCGTCGCCATGGCCCGGCTGAGGCCTTAGCTAGTTTGACACGCCCCGCAGAGGCCGCGCGCCTCTAGAGTCACGGCCCGCACTGCGTATCCCGCGCGTTCTGCGGCAGCCAGTTGTGGACCAAAGTCCGGCTCGAACTCGGCGGCGGCACCGCAGCAGTCGCAGATCAGGAACGCCGCGCTATGGCCGGCCCCGTCAATCCGGCAGGGCACATAGGCGTTCAGGCTCTCGATGCGGTGGGCAAAACCGAGGCGCTCTAGGAAGTCTAAGGCCCGGTAGACGGTCGGAGGTTTGGCGGGTTGGCCTTCAGTTCCGAACGCCGCGATCAGGTCATAGGCCTTTAGCGGTCCGTCGGACTGTAGCAAGAGTTCCAGCACGCGTTTGCGAGGCGGGGTTAGCCGCGCCTGGGCGTGAGCGCATCGCTCTTCGGCCTTGTCCAATGCGCGGCCTAGCCCGGACCCCGAAAGGCCCGGATGCGCGCCGTCCGCATGATGGCAGTCAGATCCCATGCCCTATCGCTACCTATCTCCGCACAATTTCGCAACCGGCTCAAGGCTTCGCTTGACGTATTGTTATGTTATCTCATAACACAATCCAATGTTATTTCATAACAGGGCACGATCCCGTCAAGCCCCCGAGAGGATGTCTATGGTCAGGTCTAAGCTGTTCACCGCCGCGAGTCTCTTCGCCTTGATGGCCGCTGGGGCGGCCTATGCCGAAGCACCCACCACCGTTTCCGAGGTCATCGTAACCGGAGCGCCCTATGTAGTTTCGTTGGACTCTACAACCACCAGTGTCGAAGTGGTCAGCCGCGAGGAGCTGGATACCGGTCCTTCCGGCGGCCTTGGCGATGTGCTGAACGGCTTACCTGGCGTGCGCTCCACCTTTTTCGGGCCTGGTGCCAGCCGCCCTGTCATCCGGGGCCTGGCCGGCCCGCGAGTTATGGTGCTGACCAATGGTGTCGGCATGATCGATGCCTCGGCACTTTCGCCTGATCACCAAGTGGCGACAGACCCGCAGGAGGCCGAGCGGATTGAGGTGTTGCGTGGGCCAGCTGCCCTGGCCTACGGCGGATCTGCTATCGGCGGGGTGGTCAATATCATAGACGATCGGATATCCGACCAAACGGTCGGGGCGCTCCAGAGCCGTTTCCTGGTTGAGCACTCCTCCGTTGATGACGGAGGCAGTTCATCGGCAGCGTTCAAGGTCGGACGGGGGAACTGGGTCTTCACCCTCGATGGGTTGCACCGCCAGAGCGAAGACTATGACATCCCGGTGGCTGCGAAATCTGACCGCTTAGCCGCCATTGAAGGCGGGCCGGTGCCCAACAATGCCGACAGTTCAGTGATCAATTCGGCGGTGAAGCTCAATGCCTACGGGGCTGGCCTGTCCTATGTCGGTGACACAGGTTTTGCCGGGGTCGCGATCAAGCAAACCGATACCACCTATGGCGTTCCTGGCGATGAGCCTCTGCCCGTAACAATCGTCTTGAAGCAGACGCGGATTGATACCCGTGGGGCTTTGGATATTGATCTGGGGCCCTTCAACAAGGTCAAGTTCGCCGGAGGCTATGCAGATTATACCCATACCGAGTTTGAAGGTCCGGACGCCGGAACAAAGTTCCTGTCCGATGGCTGGGAGGGGCGGTTGGAGTTGGTCCAGCGCGAAAGTGACGGGTGGCAAGGTGCGGTCGGAGTTCAAACACTGCTGCGGAATTTCGATGCTATTGGTGAAGAGGCGCTGGTTCCTAAGACCCGGATCACCGAGCAGGGCATTTTCGCGCTCCAGCGGCTCGATAAGGATAGCTGGGGTGTTGAGGGCGGATTGAGGTTGGATCGACGCAAGCTCGACAGTGTCGTGGGCAAGCGGGATTTTACGAATGTGTCAGTTTCGATGGGAGCATTTTTGCGACCAGCCGACGGGGTATTCCTGGGATTGAGTTTGTCGAGGACCAGCCGCGCGCCCACCGAGGAGGAATTATTCGCCGATGGCCCCCATCCAGCGACCCTGGCGTTTGAGCAAGGTGACATCGGCCTCGACCAGGAAATCTCCTACTCACTGGACGCCTCGCTTCACTACAACGGGCATGGCTGGAAAACGGATTTCCATGTCTTTGCCGTCAAGTTCGATGGCTTCATCGACCTGCTGCCGACCGGCGTGATTGATACCGGCAGTGCGCTTGATATTTTCCAATTCGTACAAACCGACGCCAAATTCTATGGGGCAGAGGGAGAGGTCTCTTATCGCGCTTGGCAGTCTGGCGAACATAGTCTGACCCTGGAGGGGGCCGCCGACTATGTACGCGCCGATACCGACCTTGGGCCAGCCGCCCGGATTCCGCCCTGGTCAGTCACAGGGCGTGCGGTGTTCGAGGCAGGGTGGTGGAACGGACGGATTGAAGTGCGGCATGTCGCTGAGCAAAACAGAGTGGCGGGGTTCGAAGTCCCGACTGACGGCTATACTCAACTCAATGCGACAATGACTTTCAGACCGATCAGCGACAAAGGGTTCAAGGTCTTTATCGACGGGCGCAACCTGACGAATGTCGAAGCGCGGGAGCACGCTTCCTTCCTAAAGGACCTCGCGCCGTTACAGGGACGAAACGTCCGAGTAGGTGTCGGATACGCGTTCTGACTTAGCCAGGCGCGAACACAAGAGTACGCCTCAGCCAAAGATCGGAAATGGACCAAGCGTTAGGCTTGATCATCACCGATACTCTAGGTGTCGTCGGTCTTGACCGCGCGAGGCGCACGACGACGAACGGGTTTGACAACCTCTTCGCCGACGTCCGCCACAACCGCTTTCGGCGCAGCCTTTGCCCGAGGGGCCTTCAGGAACGCTGGTGCGTGGCTTTCGCCGCCATCGTCATCGCGCAGAACGGGTGAGGGGTGAACCTCGGCCTGGACCATTGGCGCGCTCTGCGGCTCAACCACGGGCAAGGGATCACGCTCAGGGCGGTCCTCCCTTGGCCGATCATCACGCGGTCGGTCATCGCGCTCGCGCCAACGATCCCGGCGGCCACCGTTTTCGGCGCGGTCATTGCGTGGCCGGTCAGATTGGTCGTTACGAGGACGTTCGTCTCGAGGTTGGTCCGAACGCGGCTGGTCGGAACGTGTTTGGTCAGAACGGGGGCGGTCGTCGCGGGGACGATCATCGCGCGGTCGATCGTCTCTCGGTCGATCATCTCTGGGCCGATCATCCCGGTCACGATAACGCGGTCGGTCGTCACGAGGTCTATCGTCTCGAGGTCGATCATCCCGGGGCCGGTCCTCGCGTGGGCGGTCTTGGCGGAAATCTTGACGACCGTCCTGTCGCGTTTCAGAGCGATTATCTTGCCGTCCATCTTGGCGATTATCAGGTCGCTCGTCACGCCAGGCGCGCGCTTCGGGCTCTGGCTGCTCGGCGGTCTCGGCTTCGCTATAGGCGTCGGCGGCCGCTGCGGCTTGAGCGCCGCTCTCGTCCTCGAAATCAATATCGAAGCCGGAGGAGAAGCTGTCGCGACCCAAGATCTCGCTGGGTGGCTTGGTCGGCTGCATGGCGCGCACGACCCGGAAATAGTGCTCGGCGTGCTGCAGGTAGTTCTCGGCCAGCACGCGGTCGCCCGCGGTCCCAGCATCTCGGGCCAGTTGCTGGTACTTTTCGAAAACGTGTTGAGCGTTGCCGCGGACTTTCGAGCCCTCCGGACCATTCGACTCAAACGCACGATTGGCGTTTTGTTGTTGGGGCTTGCCCCCGTTATTACTGCCAGTGCTGCGATTGCGGCCACGCTGGCGCTTCATACCCTTGAAGTCTCTCATTCTTTAATAACCGTTCCGTCGTCTGCGGCCCTAGGGTCGCCAGCGCGCGGATTGTCCTTTCGACTTGGCCGGGCGGCTTGCCCGTAGTTCGTGTTGAAAACGCAGGTGTTCCCTATCTTCCGCCTGGTTGGAAGGCCCGCGCCACACAAGGGTCGCTTGGCCTGTCGAAGCGGTGTTCGGACCCCGCAATCGGGAGACCAAAACCTGAAGCCCCGACAAATTAGGTGGAGACAGACTCTGATCTAGCGATTCAAGCGCCAGTTTCCAAGGCCTTTTTCTTGCCCATCACCACACGGTCATGATTGGCCAGATCCAGCACCGTATTTATGTCCTGTGCGCCAGCGGTCAGGAAGAGCGCTTCAACAGCCTCTTTCTGGTCAAAGCCGATCTCGACGGCGAAAATTCCACCGGGTTTCAACACCCTAAGAATTTCCGGGGCCAGGATCCGGTAGGCGTCGAGGCCGTCAGCGCCGCCGTCGAGTGCCAGTCTAGGCTCATGAACACTGACCTCGGGTTCCAGCGTCTCGATCACCGCACTGGCGATATAGGGCGGATTGGAGACGATGACATCGAAGCTCTCATCGCCAAGTCCTGTGGTCCAGTCGCCGCGCAACAGGGCAATCTTGTTGGCAAGGCCGAGGTTTGCGGCGTTCTCACGCGCTACGGCAAGGGCATCTTCAGAGACATCAACCCCCAACCCTTTGCCGCCCGGGCGTTCGGCCAAGATGGACAGGAGGATCGCGCCAGACCCAACGCCCAGGTCCAGGATGGAAAATGTCTGCCCCTCTGGCATGGCTTTCAAGATCATGTCGACAATGACCTCCGTGTCCGGGCGCGGGGTCAGGACATTGGCGTTGACGGCCAACATGATCTTCCAGAACCCTTTGCGGCCCAGAATATGGCTGACGGGCTCGCGGCGTTCGCGTCTGGTGACGTAGGTCTCTAGGGTTTGGACTTGGTCCGCACTTAGAACGCGGTAGGGGTCGCCGATGATGTCGGCCCGGGTCGCACCCGCCGCAGCTTCGACTAGCAGGCGGGCATCAATCACAGGACCCGTTAGGCCGACCGCCTCCAGGCGCGCCTTGGTGCCTTGCCAGGCCTGCAGGAGGGTAAGGCTCATGCGGGGTCTTGCGGTGCCGTAGCCGCGTCGCCGACGCTGACCCGTCCGCTATCGGTCACCTGGACGTAGATGCCAAGGTTCATGTGCCCGTAATTATCAAACAGGGCTTTTACCAGGTCGAGGTCCCGCTCTGCTGTCGTCGGATCGACGTGCGTTGCCGCACACCGCACGATGGGTTTGAAGACCTTGGCCCGAGCAAACCCCACCATCAACTCGCGGTCGGCCCAGTCATTTTCAACCCAGGCGGGCCAGCCCTCCACATAGAGGTTTCCACGAAACCGGAGTGGATCTAGTTCCCGACCGATCTTGGCCTCCAAGTCCCGCAGGCTCGCCATATTGATGATCGAAACATGGCCCTTTGGGTGGTCCATGAACCGATGGCCGGGGGCTTGGACGACCTTAAGGTCGGGTTGCGCCTCATCGCCCAGCAAAGATTTCAGCCATACAGCGAAGGCGGCGCGCCCGGCTGGCTCGTCTAACCGTCCGGCAAACGCGGGTTGGCCCGGAGCCGTGGCGCGGAAGGTTGCGGTGGCCTCTTCGTACTCGGTTCGCGCCAAGGCAACTTGGGGTATGGCTGCCAGGACTGTGAATTTCATTTTCGAAATCCAGCCCGGTGCTGAGGGATCAAATCCGCTGGGCCCGTTCTCGACGGCATAGAGCCGATCACACGGAAAGTTCTCTCCCTTGGCCAAGTCTGCATGTTTTAGCTGTTCGGGCGTGAACCCTTTCACCGGGTGACGGAATATCGCGGCGATGTGACCAGTCATGCTCAACCTGTTGCCGCAAGTACGCGGTTTCGACAAGCCGCCTCAGCCGAACTCGTCTTCCAGCGCTGACAAGCGGGCGGCCTGATCCTCAGCAATCAAAGGCTTGATAACATCATCCAGTCCGTCCCCGGCCACCACCTTGGCCAGATTATAGAGGGTCAGATTGATCCGGTGGTCAGTCACCCGGCCTTGCGGGAAATTATAGGTGCGGATGCGCTCGGAGCGGTCGCCCGAGCCCACCTGGGTCTTGCGCGCGTCAGCGCGGGCGCTGTCGAGGGCCTCACGCTTTTGATCGTAGAGCCTCGCCTGCAAGTTTTTCATCGCCCGCGCACGGTTCTGGTGCTGCGACTTTTCCGACGACGTCACCACGATGCCCGTGGGCAGGTGCGTGATGCGCACAGCCGAGTCGGTCTTGTTGACGTGCTGGCCGCCTGCGCCGGAGGAGCGATAGGTGTCGATGCGGATGTCGCCATCATTGATGACGATATCGACGTCCTCCACCTCCGGCAGCACAGCGACGGTCGCCGCAGAGGTGTGGATGCGGCCTCCAGCCTCGGTGTCTGGCACGCGTTGCACCCGGTGCACGCCACTCTCGAACTTCATCCGCCCGAACACGCCATCGCCGGTGATCGAGGCAATGATTTCCTTATAGCCCCCGACCTCGCCCTCTGAGACGGAGTCTATTTCCATCCGCCAGCCCTGAAGCGACGCATATCTTTGATACATCCGAAACAGGTCGCCGGCAAAGAGCGCGGCCTCGTCGCCTCCGGTACCGGCGCGCACCTCTAGAATTGCCGACGCGTTTTCGTCCTTGTCTCTCGGGGCCAGCAGAAGGGCGACCGCGTGCTCCAACTCTGGAAGGCGCGAATTGAGCGCTTCCAATTCCTCGCGCGCCAGACCCGCCATATCGGGGTCACCCGCCGCCGCCATCTCTTCGAGTTCTGGTGCCTCGTCGCGCGCATGTGCCAAGGCCATTACGGCGTCGGCAACGGGTTTCAGTTCGGCATGTTCCTTGGACAGGCGAACAATCTCTGCACCATCCTTGGCCGCTTCCATCCGCGCCTCAATTTCGCGGAATCGGTCCAGCACTTGGTTGAGGCGGGCTTGGGGTAGTCTCACGGGATCAAATCGCTCGGGCGTCGGGAAGCAAGGCTTCTACCCCTAACGCACAGAACTTGCCAAATGAGTGCGGCTGATCCTTGATCGTTGGAAGCGGTTAGGGAGATGTCGCGATGTTTCACGCTGGTAATCGAGAGTTGCAAGATCAGTTTGGTAGCCGGGCACTAGCTGATCGACTTGAGGAGCGACTGCGTCGGGATCGGTTCAATGATCAGGACGCGGCGTTCGTCGCGGCGCAGGGCTTCTTCTTTCTCGCTACGGCTGATGGGCAAGGCCGCCCAGACTGTTCGTTCAAGGGTGGTGATCCCGGGTTTGTTCAAGTCGTTGCGCCCGACCTTTTGGTGTTCCCCGACTATGACGGCAACGGGATGTTCAAATCGCTGGGCAACCTGCGGGCCAATCCCCATCTGGGGTTACTGTTTATCTCTATGGGCGAGCGTCCCGCGCGTCTGCGGGTCAACGGCGTTGCCGAGGTCGTTTCGGATGACCCTATCTTGGCGACAATGGCCGGGGCGCAGCTCCTGGTAAAAGTCACGCCGACTGACATTTTCCCCAATTGCCCACGTTATATTCCTAACATGCAGGGCCTCACCCCGTCGCAAGATATCCCTCGGCAGGCTGAACCATCGGTAGAGCCGAAGTGGAAATCCATGGCTGACTTTGCCGACGTTACACCCCCACGCCACAGACCTGTGTCTTAAGCCGAGCTGGCGACCGGCACCGCTCCATTAACTACGATAGCTATCAGGCGACCCACATTCATTCGCGTTTACAGTCTGGACGGGAATCCGGCTCGCGGCTCAGGCGTGAACAGTTTTATGGAACCTCGACTCCATCTAGGGTCCAGTTATGCCGTCGATTCTTGATCCAGTTAATCGAAGACCCCCCCGCCGGCAGGGCAGGATGGATCCCCTGGTGGGCGAAATCTGCGATGCCTTGCTGCATCTGGGCGGCAGCGCTCACCGCGATAAGGTGCTTGAACATTTGGGCGCAAATAGGTCAGCCAGTGTCGATATGCGACTGCGCGCCCGCGCCATGGCGGTATTCGACGCGCATGCGTCCGTGGATCGATTGAGCTCGCGAACCCGACCTTTGTTTCGCAAGCCTTTTGGTCCTGGCAAGCATCGCTGGGCCCTAACCGCCGAGGCCGAAGCCTTTCTGCGCGCCGGTGTCGTTGCTCGGGCCCGTCAGCGCGATGCGAGCCTAGATTCCTGATCCGGCATTTTGCCTACAAAAAAAAAGGGCAAGCTAACCTTTCGATCAGCTTGCCCAAATTTCAATTTGCTAGATCGGCTGAACTAAGCGCGAACGCCCGATAGCGGGGCATTGCCGAACATGCCCAGCTTCACGTTGCCAGCCATGGTGTCGCCGGTCACTGTGGCGGAGAATTCGAGCGTCATCGGCATGGGCTGGGTGATGGCTGCCGACCAGGTTAGGGTATCGCCCGTAACCTTGCCTTCAACAGCCTGCTCGCCCATTGCACCTTTGGTGGTGCCTGTGAAGGTGTCGCCGTTCGTCGTGATCGAAGCATCGACCGTCTGCGCGCCCATGGGCGAATTGATGGTGATCTTCCAGTTGCCGTCTGCGGACATAATGTCTCTCCCTGATGGAGCGGCCACCTAATCAATTGCAGCGCCCCTGCGCAAGGGGTGACGCAGGCGTCATTTTTGTGACACCTTCAAATGTGCGTCGCTCGGGGGCTACTCGGCAGCCAGAGCCGCAGCCTGTTTCAGCTCAGCAGCCTTGGCTTCGACCAGCTCGACGATGTGATCTACCATATGATCGTTGTCCATCTTGTGATCAGCCCGTCCTGCCAGATAGACCATGCCAGCCCCTTTTCCGCCGCCAGTGAAGCCCACATCGGTCATCAGCGCCTCGCCGGGGCCGTTGACCACGCAGCCGATGATTGACAGGCTCATAGGCGTGGAGATGTGCGCTAGCCTAGCCTCCAATGTCTCTACGGTTTTAATCACATTGAACCCCTGCCGCGCACAAGAGGGGCAGGCGATGATGTTAATGCCGCGATGGCGCAGGCCAAGAGACTTCAACATGTCAAAGCCGACCTTGATCTCTTCCACGGGATCAGCGGCCAGGCTGACACGGATCGTATCGCCGATCCCGGCCCAGAGCAGGTTGCCCATGCCAATGGCTGATTTCACGGTGCCGGTACGCAGCGCGCCAGCCTCGGTTATGCCGATGTGCAGCGGGCAGTCGATAGCCTCGGCCAACATCTGATAGGCCGCGACGGTCATGAAGATGTCCGAGGCCTTCACGCTGATCTTGAATTCGTGAAAGTCGTGGTCTTGCAAAATGCGGGCGTGATCTAGCGCGCTCTCAACCATGGCCTGGGGGCAGGGCTCGCCATATTTTTCCAACAGGTGCGGCTCAAGCGAACCGGCATTGACCCCAATGCGCATGGAACAACCATGATCGCGAGCGGCCTGGATCACATCCCGCACGCGGTCCGCACGTCCGATATTGCCTGGATTGATCCGCAGACAGGCCGCGCCCGCCTGGGCGGCTTCAATGCCACGCTTGTAGTGAAAATGGATGTCGGCGACGATCGGAACCTTAGACGCCTTGACGATGGTCGACAGCGCCGCCGTCGACTCAACATCGGGGCAGGAGACGCGCACGATATCGGCACCGGCTTCTTCCAACTGGCGGATCTGATCAATGGTCGCGCCGGCGTCTGAGGTCAGGGTGTTGGTCATCGACTGCACGGTGATCGGCGCGTCGCCCCCAACCTCGACATTACCAACTCTGATCTTACGACTTACCCGTCGCTCAATTGTGCGCCAAGGACGGAGGTGGGTGTGATCTTGCGTCGTCATGATCCTGGCAAAATAGGCGGTTTCGATGACAAACCCAAGGGCGCTACTTTCGGAAGATGTGGCGCAGCGATCCTATTGGACTGGAGCCACCAACTTCGCGACAGGCGTTCGGCCGATTGGTACGAGCCCTTGGGCGGTGCCGTTCACATAGATCTGGATTGCGCCAACCTCGACCACTTCAACACTGATCGCGGCGAGCGGCGGCACCCGATATGCTTCTCCAGCAGCTAACTGTCTGACAAAATAGGGAGTTCCGTCTGGATTTCGAACCACGAGAGAGGTTGATTTCCGGGCCTGAAGGATCATTGCTGAACGATCAGCACCATAGATGCTGCCCTGCGCCACAAAGGTACCGGGCAGAGTCAAGCCCGGTGTCACCGCCCCCTCGACGGGGATGCTGGGGCTGCCTACGGCACCGCCATTCGTCACCGATGCCTGTAGGCCGGGGGTTTCATAGGGCGGCGGGATCGTTGACTCAACCGGGGCGGGCAGGGGCGCGCCTAATTGTACCGGGCCTTGCATTGAGGGAGGCGGCGGTGCCGAGGCCGCAGTTTCAGGCTGCGGGGGGGCTTGTTCACCCATTGCGCGTTGGGCGATATTCCACAGAACAATAGCGCCAACGATCAGCGTACCGCCGAGGACAATCGCGGCCAAACGTGGGTCACCCCCGGGGCGCACCCCCACGGGTTCGCGCAAGCCTTGATCCCTGGCCGGATCATCTGACTTGAACCTCGCAACGGCTGCCTCAGCATCCAGCCCGAGTGCGGCGGCATAGGCGCGCACATAGCCGATGGTGAAGGGTCGTGAGGGCAGGGCGTTCATCGCCATATCTTCAATCGCGCCAAGATAGACGCGGCGAATGCGCGTCTCTTCTGCCATGGCCTCCAGCGATAGGCCTTTGCTGATCCGAACCGCCTTGAGCGCCTGTCCGATGTTACGGCCGGACGCAATACCGATCGAGGCCGGTTCGGCTTGGGATGTCTGTTCGGACTGTCCGCTCTCGTTCAGCGCCATGGCGCGCCGATACTCCAACTTGGGCCTATGGGCCCAAGGCCCCTAATGGGCAGACCCATACACCATTGCTGCCTGAGTCGCGCGAAACCTCAGATCGCTAGGTAGAGCTTACGTGCCAGAGTCTCGATCTCGTTTCGGATCGTTCCGGCTGAACTCTTGATCAGGGCCTTGACGCCTCGACGGGCGGCCTCACGATCACAGGACAACACCATCTGTTTGACGGGTCCGATCCCGGCGGGAGGCATGGATAGAGCCTCAAATCCGAGGGCAACCAACACGAAGGCCTCTAGCGGGCGGCCCGCCATTTCGCCGCAAACCGACGCCGGCGTGCCGGTTTCGGCACAGGCGGTCTGAATGGCTTCCAGCGCCCTGAGGGCCGGCGGTGAAAGGAAGTCATAGCGGTCAGAGACCCTGGGGTTTCCACGATCAGCCGCGAAGAGATACTGCATCAGGTCATTGGTACCGACGCTGACAAAATCGGTCATCGGCAATAGCGCATCCAGGTGCCAGATTAGGGCGGGGGCCTCGATCATGGCACCAACATCCAGGCGCGCGGGCGCTGGCCGGCCGCGACGTTGTGCCCAAGCTATTTCGACATCGACCATGGCGCGTGCGGCACGAAACTCATCAACGCTGGCCACGAGCGGAAACATGATCTTTAGGGGTCTGCCCTGGGCTGCTGAGATCAGGGCGCGCAGTTGCAAGCGAAGCAAAGCGGGTCTGTCGAGACCCATCCGAATAGCCCGCCATCCCAGGGCTGGATTGTCTTCCCGTTCTGCCTCCATATAGGGCAGCACTTTGTCGCCGCCCAGGTCCAGCGTTCGGAAGGTAACAGGCCGGTCTCCTGCCGCGTCCATCACCCGCCGATAGAGGGCGGTCTGCGCATCCAGGCGGGGCATCTCTTCGGCGACCATGAACTGGAATTCGGTGCGGAAAAGACCAATGCCCTCGGCGCCCGTTTCCTCAAGGATGTCGAGATCAACATCTAGGCCCGCGTTCATGAGCAACTGGATCTTAGCACCATCCCGAGTCAGGGCGGGTGTATCACGCAGCTTTGCAAATTCAGCGCGCCGCTGTTGGCGAACCTCGAGCCTGGCCTGCAAGGCTTTGACGATATCGGGCCGGGGACGCAGATAGGCTTCACCCGTCTCGGCATCAACGATAACCGGGTCACCTTCAGAGACCTTGTCTCGAAGGCCTGACAGGCGCCCAACACAGGGGATATCCAAGGCCCGAGCAACGATGGCAGCATGACTGGCGGCCGACCCCTCCTCAAGCAATAGACCTCTCAGCTTGGTGCGGTCATATTCCAGCAAATCCGCCGGTCCGAGGTTTCGGGCAATCAGAATGGCGTTGTCAGGCAGATCGCGGGCCATGGCGCCTTCACCCGATAGGTGGCGCAACAGCCGGTCCGCCAAGTCTTCGAAATCGTGCAGACGTTCACGCAGGTAGGGGTCACGGGCCTGACCCAGGCGCGCGCGGTGTTCGGATCGGACACGCTCGACAGCAGCCTCGGCCGTAAGACCATTACGAACGGCGTCTTCGAGACTGCGGTTCCAGCCTCGGTCGTGGGCAAACATCCGATAGGTGTCGAGTACCTCATAGGACGCATCGACCAAGCCATGCTGGCCATCCAGCATGTGATCCAGCTGAGCCTGCAAGCCTGAGATCGCTGTTTTTAATCGCGCATCTTCGGCCATCACGTCTTCGGCCAGCAGCTGTGAGGGTGCGACAGGAGGTTCGTGCAGAACAGCGACCCCTAGCGCCAAGCCATCGGCAAACTTCAGACCCTTGACGCGTTCGGGCTTGGTGGGCGCGAGGTCAATACCCTTGAGCGGGCCCTCCATAGCCAATTGGCTGCCTGCGACCATTTCGGCGAGCACCATGGCGACGATCTGCAAGTCTTCGACTTCGTCGTCGGAATAGACCCGCTCTGTGCGATTTTGCACAACAAGCACCCCAATAACGCGGCCGCCGCGCAGAAGGGGCACGCCCATAAAGGCATGGAAGGGGTCTTCGCCAGTCTCTGGTCGATAGGAGAAGGCTGGATGGTTGGGCGCATCGGACAGGTTGAGTGGCCTGCCCAGGCGCATGATCTCGCCGACCAATCCCTCGCCGGGCTTCATCCGGGTGACATGGACGGCATCCTTGTCGAGGCCCTCGGTGGCAAACAGCTCCATGTCACCGATGGCGCGGAGCATGTAGAGCGAACAGACCTCGGCCACCATGGATCGCGCGATGGTTCGCACCACAATATCCAGGCGTGACTGAGCGGGCCCGCCCGAGGCTAAGGCCTCGCGGATCTGCTTCAATAGGTTCCGCTGGCCGCGAACCCCAACGCTTGGCGATGGCATCAAGTGGTGTGTTCCCTCTCCCTTGGGTCAGCCTCTAGCAGCTTTGATCGGCGGAACGGAGATGGAAATATGCTTTTGGCCCTCAGGAAACGTTACACGTGCAACAAATAGGCACCCAAGTTTATAGCTCCACTTGGCCCTTGAACATCGGTGCGCACCCGCCACCAACAGTAGACCTGAACTCCGTTCCGCGGCGGTAGGCCGAAACATTCAGCAGGCTGGGGCGACCCATCTCGGCTCCCTGACGGATTTGGTAGTGCGCTTCAGACTGGCTTGTCAGGGAGAGCAATAGGGCACCCAGTGTGGCATTGGCGCTGCCGGTGGCTGCATCTTCGAAGGTGCCGGTTAGGGGTGAAAACATCCGCGCTCTGATCTCGTCGCCCACCTTGGCATAGAGATGTAGCGAAAGGCGCATATCGAAGCCTTCGATGCCGTCAGCCACTTTCCGAAAGCTTCCGGCATCTGGCGCCGCTCGAATTAGGGCTTGTGGCGTCACTTCTGCGAATACAAAATCGACTCCGACTGAGGCCTGGACGGGTCGGTGACCGGTCAAGATCACATCTGAGACCGAGAGGCTCGCACAGGCCGCGACCTGCTCAGCGGTGAATTCTACGCCCAGAGACAGGGGTTGAGGCGCCGCGATTGAGGCCCCTACAAGATCTCCGCTTTGGTTTCGCTCGACGTTGACCTGAACCAAGCCAGCCAGTTCTTCGAACACCAGGACACCGTCTTTATCGCGCCCCATCTGCGCCAAGACATAGCCGGTGCCGACATTGGGATGCCCGGCAAAGGGCATCTCGGCACTGCGATTGAATATCCGCACGTGGGCAGTGTTGGCCGGGTCTTCCGGCGGCAGGACAAAGGTGGTTTCGGAGAGATTGAACTCGGTCGCCAGGGCCTGCATGTCAGCTTCCGAAAGGCCTCGAGCGTCGGGGAACACTGCTAGCTGGTTCCCCCCGAACCGGCGGTCAGTGAACACGTCAAGGGTTACGAACTCATAGGTCGGCACAACTTTGATCCCTCAGGAGTTAACTAGGATATAGCCATATAACTATATTCTTATTTGCGGAAGGTCGCCGTTTCGCGCTTCCGTCAACTCTTCAGACGCGGGGAGTACGCCCGGCGGCATCTGCATCCGTGGCTTGACGGATTGCGTGCAGGTCGTCGCTCAAGCGAAACAGGGCGACATAGAGCTCACAAAACGACCGCCAGAGCAGCACCAAAGCCGCCACGATCAACAAGCCACCGACCAGGACGCCCGTCGCCAGCAACAGGCCCATCAGCAGTTCCTCGCGCAGGGCAACCCCAACGGCCGTGCCGATGAATCCAAACCCGATCAGGGCAATCACGCCCAGGCCCGCCCAATAGATCAGATGAATGACCTGATTGGTCAGCAGCCGCTCAAAGGTCAGCAGGTCCCAAAGCAGGGTGATGCTCAGACTGCTGCGCTGCGGTTTGATCAGGGGCTGGCGCATGAAACTCTCAGAACCAGGATCCCAAAGTGATCCCATTGCAAACCGCTACCAGCCGCCAAGGCTGGCTGCAACGGGCCAAAACATCTCAAAGCTAGAACTAGATCGTTCCGACGGTCTTTAATCGTGCTCTTGGATGAACCTCATTTTGGCTCATAACGGGGGTTTGTCCCCGGAACCGCTCAATGATTGAACGCACATAGGGGCGAATTCCAGGGCTGGTCAGCAGAACCGGACTGTCGCCTGCCAGGGCTGCGCGCTCAAAAGCCTCGCGGACACCCTTGATGAAATCTTGAAGGCGCGATGGAGCCATTGCCAACTGCTTGTCATCACCCAATCCGACCAGAGACTCAGCGAATGCGTTTTCCCACTCCGTCGACATGGTGACGATGGGTAGGGCACCGTCGTCGCCGCGATGGGCAAAAGACAGCTGCCGGGCCAGACGACCTCTGACCTGCTCAACTAGTAAAGTGATGGACTGGGTGTGGGGCGCGGCCTCGCCAATACCTTCGAGGATCGCAGCAAGGTCTCGAATGGATACCCGCTCGCGCAGCAAAGCCTGCAAGACCCGCTGCACTGTGGTCGCCGAAACGATGGAAGGGATAAGGTCCTCGACCAGTTTCTTCTGCTCGGATGGCAGGTCTTTGAGCAGTTTCTGCACCTCTGAATAGGAGAGCAGATCGGGCATATTCTCTTTGAGAATCTCGGTTAGGTGGGTGGTCAAGACGGTCGCTGGGTCGACTATTGTATAGCCACGGAAGGTGGCTTCTTCGCGCAGATTATCGTCGATCCAGGTGGCGGGCAGGCCAAAGGCAGGCTCGCGCATGTGTTCACCTGGTAGCTCGACTTGACCGCCGCGCGGGTCCATCGCCATCAGATGACCCAGGCGGACCTCGCCGCCACCGCCCTCCATCTCCTTGATGCGAATCATGTAGCCCTGAGAGTTCAGACGCATGTTGTCCAGGATGCGGACCGGGGGCATGACGAAGCCGAAGTCGGCGGCCAGCGTCTTGCGCAGTGCCTTGATTTGATCGGTCAGACGGCGACCTTCCAAGTCATTGATCAGCGGCAGTAGGCCGTAACCCAACTCGATCTTGATCTCATCGATCGCCAGGGTCTGGCTGATCGGCTCGTCCTGTTCCTCGGCCATCGGAGCGATCGGCGCGGCCTCAGCCGCCGCGAGCAGGTCGGCATTCAGGGTTCGTCGCCAGGCCAATGAGCCGGCCGCGATAGAGACGAGCGCAAACGGAATAATCGGCATGCCGGGAATGAAGGCGATGACCCCCGAGGCGGCCGAGACCATGCCAAGCGCGACCGGGTTCATGGCCAACTGCGCTACCAAGGCTTTGTCAGCAGATCCTTCAACGCCAGCCTTGGACACCAGGAAACCGGCGGCGATGGAGATGATCAATGCCGGTATCTGACTGACCAGGCCGTCGCCAATCGTCATGATGGTGTAGGTCGCTGCCGCCTGCGCGATAGGCAACTTATGTTGCAGCACCCCGATCAGGATTCCGCCGATCACGTTGATGGCGACGATGATCAGGCCCGCGACTGCATCTCCCCGTACGAATTTCGAGGCACCATCCATGGCACCGAAGAAAGTCGACTCCTGCTCCAGTTCTTTGCGGCGCTTCTTGGCTTCGGCCTCTTCGATGAGGCCTGCCGACAGATCAGCGTCAATCGCCATCTGTTTACCGGGCATGGAGTCCAGGGTGAACCGGGCCGCAACCTCGGCTATGCGCCCAGAACCCTTTGTGATGACGATGAAATTGACGATGACCAAGATCGAGAACACGATCATGCCGATCGCAAAACTGCCGCCGGTCATCAGGCGACCGAAGCTTTCAATGACCTTGCCGGCCCCGTGAGCCCCCTCGTGGCCGTGACCCAAGATCAGACGGGTCGATGCGACATTGAGCGCTAGTCGGAAAAGGGTTGTGACCAGCAATACCGTTGGAAAGGCCGTGAACTCCAGCGGCCTGCGGATGAACAACGACGTCATCAGTATCAGGACGGCCGACGTGATCGATATGGCCAGCAAGCCGTCCAGCACAAAGGCCGGGACAGGCAGGATCAACAGGACGATCACGCCGATGACGCCGACCGCCATGGCGACCTCACCCTTGGCGAGCCACCCCAGGACGTCCCGACCCGAAGGCCGGGTCCCGCCAAAGAAACTGGTATCAGCCATGGTTTAGCGCCTAGGCGGCATGAAATCCCATCTGCGGGGCCGGAACCGGAATCCCAGCCTCGGTATATTCCTTTAGTTTGTTGCGCAGCGTCCGGATCGAGATCCCCAAGATAGTTGCCGCATGGGTCCTGTTACCCAGACAGTGTTCCAGGGTGTCGATAATCAGGTTCTGCTCCATCTCGGCAACCGTTTGTCCAACGAAGGCGCGCGTAGCGGCCTCTGCCGCGCTCGCCGCAGCGCGGGCGGCGCGCGAACCGGGGTCCGATTGGCTCAAAGGCTGACCATCGGGAAGGCGTATTGCGGCCTCATCGATCTCCGGCCCGCTCGCCAGTAACACGGCGCGGTGCATCGCATTTTCCAGCTCACGCACATTGCCCGGCCAGCGATGCAAGGTGAGCCTGCGCTTGGCCTCGCCTGAAAGCGGGCGCTGCGGTGCGCCATTCGCCGTCGCGTACTTTTTCACAAAGAACTCTGCCAAAGCCACGACGTCGCCGGGCCGTTCGCGCAGGGGCGGCAGGCGCAGGTTCACGACGTTCAGGCGATAGAGCAGGTCCTCGCGGAAAGTGCCGTCCTTGACCGCCTGAACGAGATCGCGGTTCGAGGTGGCCAGAATGCGGATGTCGACGCGTACAGGTTTCGTACCGCCTACCCGGTCGATCTCGCGCTCCTGAATCGCGCGGAGCAGTTTGGCTTGCAGACGGGCATCCATCTCCGAGATTTCGTCGAGCAGCAGTGTGCCGCCATTGGCTTCCTCGAACTTGCCGATCCGTCGAGCGATCGCCCCGGTGAAGGCACCTTTCTCATGTCCAAACAACTCACTCTCGAGCAAGTTTTCTGGGATCGCGGCACAGTTGACCGAGATGAAGGACTTGTTGGCACGGCGAGACTTCTGGTGAACGTAGCGGGCGATCACCTCCTTGCCGGAGCCACTTTCCCCGGTGATCAGAATCGAGGCATCGGACGCCGCGATTTGGTCTGCTAGCCCGATGACGGCCTGCATGGCTGGGTCATTGACAACCATGGGTCGATTGTCGTCAGCGACGGCGGCCAGAACGGCCGCAATCATCTCAGCATCCGGCGGCAGCGGAATGAATTCTTTGGCTCCGGCTCGGATTGCCGCAGCCGCACGGTTGGCATCTGGGTCCACACCGCAGGCGACGACCGGCGCGCGAATGCGTTCGGCTTCATTAGCAGCAATCAAGGCGGCAATATCGAGGTCATAATCTACCAGCAGAAGATCAGCGCCCTGACCGGCACGCAGAGCGTGGGTCGCCGCCTCAATCGTCTCGACGTGACTGACCTTTGCCCCGGCTGACATGGCCATTTTCACAGCCGCCGCCAATTGTCCGTTTAGTTTTCCAACGACTAGAAGTCGCATAGGCAAGTCTCCTAAGCTCACGCGCCCATCAGGCTTGTGTATCGCCGTCCTTGATAATCTCGGTCATGGTCACACCTAGGCGCTCGTCGACGATGACAACTTCGCCGCGGGCGACCAGGCGATTGTTGACATAGATATCGATGGCCTCGCCGACCTTGCGATCCAGCTCTAGAACGCTACCGGAATTGAGTTGCAGCAACTGGGCTACACTCATGGTCGCGCGCCCAAGCACCGCAGAAATCGATACCGGGACGTCAAAAACTGGCGTCAGGTCTGTGGCACTTTTTTCCTCGCCATCGGTGTTCTCCGGCAGACCATCGGAGGGGCCGAACTCGTCGAGTTTGAACTCGGTGTCGGACATGGGCTTAGCCTTCGCTTCCGGGAATAAGGTGTTCAGCGTGGCTGCCCTCGGCGGCCAATGCAGCTGTTAGGGCCTCAGCTACGCGTTCTGCGGCCTTGCCAGGATCGAAACTCGCGGCACCGTCGCCGAAGTCGAGGGTAAAGGCCGCCTTCGCCAAGTCAGGATTTGGGCGAACCTGGATCTGACCGGTGAAGCCTATGGCGTTAGCCGTTTGCGACAACATGGCTGAGAGGCCTTCCGCTAACTCCGGTGAGGTTGAGACCACCAGCCGGGGAGTCGCCTCAATTTCGCGGGCTAGCGATTCAAGGGCGACTCGCATGGGTGCCTCAGGGAAATGGTCCAGTGCCGCATCGGCTATCGCGCGCGCGCAGGCCAGGGCCAAATCGGAAGCGCCAATGCGATGTTCGTGGGCCACGTCTGCCAGTCGGCCTAGAGCATGCTGACAGGCCTCAGAAATTTCGGCTAAAGCCTGAGCCTGCAGCGCCGCCATGGACGTCAGGGCTTGTCGCTCACCTTCGGCAAAAGCCAGTTTGCCCAAGGCCTCGGCCTCTTCAGCGGAATAGATACGCTTGGGCCTGGGCGAGGCGAACGCGACATCGTCGTCTCCCCCAAATACGGTATCAAAACTGAATCTCTGATGCAGGAGCTGGGACATCAGTAGACCAACTCATCGTCGCTACCGGACCCGGCCAACATGATCTCGCCCTTCGCCGCCAAGTCCTTTGCGACCTGCACCATATTCGTCTGAGCTTGATCGACATCCTTTAGACGAACAGGGCCCATAGCTTCCATGTCGTCGCGCATGATCTTGGAAGCTCGCTCGGACATGTTGGAGAAGAACATTTCTCTCAGATCGTCAGACGCACCTTTGAGCGCCAGACCTAGCTGATCCTTCTCAACCCCTCTCAGTAGAGTTTGAACGCCACCAGGATCGAGCTTGGACAGGTCCTCAAAGACGAACATCAGCGCCCGAATACGTTCGGCACTCTCGCGGTTACGTTCTTCCAGGGCGGCGACGAACCGGGCCTCTGTCTGCCGATCAAATGCGTTGAAGATGTCAGCCATCATTTCGTGGCTGTCGCGCTTTGATGTACGCGCCAGATTCGACATGAATTCGATCCGAAGGGTCTGCTCGATCTTGTCCAGGATCTCACGTTGAACCGGCTCCATGCGCAGCATCCGGGTCACGCACTCGAGCGCAAAGTCCTCGGGGAGGGCGGCCAAGACCCGTGCAGCGTGCTCAGACTTCACTTTCGAGAGCACCACAGCCACCGTTTGTGGGTATTCATTCTTCAGATAGTTGGCCAGTACCGCCTCGTTCACATTGCCAAGTTTGTCCCACATGGTGCGACCAGCCGGACCGCGGATTTCCTCCATCAGATTTTCGACCTTGTCGGGGTCGAGGAATGACGCGAGCAGCCGTTGGGTTTGTTCGAACGAACCCATAACCGACCCGGAGCTGGCCATGCCCGAGATGAATTCCACCAACAACTGCTCGACTACAGTCGATGAAACATTACCAAGGCCCGCCATGGCCTGGGAGATTTCCTTGATCTCTTCGTCGTCCAGCTGCTGCCAGATCAGGGTGTGATCCTCGCCCAGCGTCAGCAGTACGATGGCGGCCCTCTCAGGCCCCGATAGACGGGTCGGATCAGTGATGGCTTTTCCCTTAGATGCCATGCTGGTCAGGCCGATTCATGTAGCCAAGTGCGCAATAGCGCGACTGACTCTTCAGGGTGAGTGTCGACGAATTCCGCCACTCGTTTGATCGATGAGGCCTTAACCTGACCCTCAATTCGCGCGATATCGATGCGTTGTTCAATGTCCGACGGCGGCGGAGGCAGGGCCAGGGGTTGGCCTGTGGTCGGATCGACCTGAATTTGCATCGGTGTTCCGTCTGGCGACGTGACAATGCGGGTCACCGATCCACCGCCGCCCTGCGAAAGGGCGGGCAGGCCCGCGCCGCCGCCAGCGCTGCTGAGCAGGGGGCGGACGATGAAAATCATCATCAGGATTACAACAATGGCCGTAACGCCGATCTCCACGGCCCGCATGATGTCGTTCTTATCAAAGCCCATCAGAGGGCTGGCGGCCGTAACGCCGTCGGCGTCTGTCGCAACGGGGAAGGCTACGTTGACGACAGTGACCTGATCGCCTCGCGACTGGTCAAAGCCCACGGCGGTCCTGACCAATTGCTCAATGCGTTGCATCTCGGCAGCACTGCGCGGGGTGTAGGCACCGGGTTTTCCGGCCTTGCTAGGCGCGGTGGCACCATCGACGGCCACAGCAACCGAAATGCGCTTAACTTGGCCAGGGTCCTTGATCTCCGTCCGGGTGGTCTTGGAGATTTCGTAGTTGGTTGTCGATTCGGTCCGACCACTGGCCGTAGCGTTCGTACCCTCGGCACCTGGTGACGCGCCGCCCGGGATGTTCGCGCTGACCGAGACGCCGCCCGAGCCATCAAGCTGATTTTCCTTCGAGTTTTCCTCGGTGGTGGATTCTGACCTTACCACTTGGCCATCTGGATCGAATGTCTCCTCCTGCACGGTGATCCGTGACAGGTCGAGGTCGGCCGTGACATTGACCCGGGCCTTGCCCGCCCCAACTACGCCTTCGACCAAGGTCTTGACCGTTTTCGCGATACGCTGCTCGACATCGCTCTTGCGACCATCGGCTGCCGCTGCGTCGCCTTCGGAGCCACCCGATAGCGTCTTGGCATGCTGATCGACAACAGTGACGCGGTCAGGTTTCATGTTCGGCACCGCGCTCGAGACGAGGTTCTGAATGGCCCTAACCTGATCTGGGCTTGGCTCACGACCACCAACCCCGATCGTGACGGAAGCGGAAGGCTCTTGCTGTTCTTCCTCAAACAACTCGCGCTTTGGAAGGACCAAATGGACACGGGTGGACATAACGCCGTCCAAACTCTGGATGGTGCGCCCCAGCTCGCCTTCTAGAGCCCGCTGGCGATTGAGCTGCTGGACAAAGTCGGTTTGCCCCATCGCATTGCTTTGGTCGAAGATCTCATATCCTACCGATCCCGAGGTCGGCAGGCCCTTGCCGGATAGCAAGAGACGCGTTGATGCCACAACATCACGCGGCACCATGATGGTCGATCCATCGCCCTTCACCTCGTACTTGATGCTCGCTTGGTCCAGGGCTTGGGTGATGGAATTGGCCTCTTTGAGGTCCAGGTTTGAATAGAGCAGCGCCTTTGGCTGTCCCAAGCCTACGGTCACCGCGAACAGGGCTGCGGCGACGCCGGCCGCGATCCCAATGATCGCAGCCAAGCGGCCAAACCCGAATCTCTGCAAGGCGGCGACAAACCCGTTCAACGCGTGAAGTCCCTGTTCCCGAGATGCGGAACGGGCACTTCTCGCCCACCGCTAGGCAGGATTTACCCAGTTCATGGTAAACGACGTGTTTAAGCCGCCAGTTTATTCACCGGAATCGACGGGACAACTTCGCCGTCATGTTGCCCAGGGGGTCAGCACGCCCCAAACGAAGAGCAACGCCGAAAACCCGAAATAAATCAGAACAGTGGCGGCATAACCTGCTTTTCGCCAATGGGTCCAACTGTCCACTCGCCGCCCACCTCGCCAGACTGAGGGCAGGATCAACAGGGTAATCAAGTTCAGGACCGACGCGACAATGACGCAGGCCGACGCGGTGAGCAGCGCCGGACCAGGCCAGCCATAGGCAATGCTGGCGATGTCGGATGTGCGGGTGAACCAACCCGCAAACAGCACAAAGCTGGAGATCCAGAGCGCCGCCTGGATGTTCTGAATAAGGTTAGCGCGACCTTGTATCGAGGTTTCTCGAAACTCTCGCCGATTTCGCAGGAAGATCCCGGTCAAGGTCGCGATCGCGGCTAAGGCCGTCAGCCCGGCGACGATTGCAAGGGTCACCGGGGCGTCCCAGAAACCAACCCGTTCGAATGTCTGCGAATTGGCGGCGGTCAACAGGCTATCGGCGCGGCCATTATTCATCGCAAATACCAACCGCCGATCACCATCAATCGCGACGAATACCCCGCGCGCCGGATCGCCGTCTGGAACCCAGACCTTATCCTTTCCGGTCATGAGACGACCGTCTTCGGTTACCTGCACGTCAATGCCGTTGCTAAGTTTGCCGACTAGCTCTTCCAGCCCACCGTAGGCTCGCCGGGTTCCCAGGTAGTGGCCTTCGAAGACGGAGCTCATGCTCGCAAGACGGGGGTCCCCGGCTCGCGGGAAGACGGGGGCCGTCGCATAGAACTGGTTCATGAGGCTGTCTGGAAGCCGTGCCGCCAGAGCATTGCCGGTTTCGGTATTGGTGCTGATGAACACGCCGAGCTTCAAAGCGGGCACGACCACCATGTTCGAATGAAAGGACAATGTCGCCCCGACATGCCCGTAGCCAACAATGCCGCCGGGCAAGTCGTAGGCGGCAAAGCCGTGCGGCCACCCATTGATGCCCGGTGGAGTCTTGCGGATCGGCGTCCGAAACGCGGTCGCAGCCTTGGGGCCGAAAATCGTTACGCCATCTAGGGTTCCGTCGCCGAGCAGGGTGAGCATAAACCGTGACATATCGCCCGCCGTAGAACTGAGCGCGCCGGCAGGGGCGATATGGCCCAGGAACTCATATGGCCGCTTTTGATAGCCCGTCTCTGTCCACCGGAACCCTTCAGACAAATCATTGCGCAGGCGGTCGGGCATCGGCGCAGCCAAGCCGCGTTTGATGGCGCGGGGCTCGCGGAAGGTCGTGTGGTTTAGCGCGAGGGGAACAATGATCTCGTCTTCAACCAATCGCTCGAAAGGGCGGCCCGTGACGTAGCTCACCGCTTGACCTGCTAGGCCCGCTGAATAGTTTGAATAGCTGGAGAGTTCCCCTGGGGCGTGGACCCGTCGGGGGCGCTCCTGCCGCAGATATTCAGCCAAGCTACGTTCCCGATTGGCCGACTTCTCGAAAAGTTGCCCGAGCGCACGATCTTCGAAACCCGCAGAGTGATCCATCAGATTCAAGACCGAGACCTGGGTTCGGAAACCCTGGTCCCGGACCTGCAAGGTTTCAGGAAGATAGAGGTTGATTGGCGCGTCGATCCGAATACGGCCTGCCTCGACCTCTCGCATCAAGGTGATCCAGGTAAAGGTTTTGGAGATCGAGCCTAGGCGGAATAGCGTCGTATCGGGGTCGACCTTGCGAGCTGGGGACAGGCTTGCAGCTCCGTAGCCCTTTTTTAGAATGACCTGACCATCTTGGACGATCGCCACCGTCGCCCCGACGATGTGTTCTCGGACCATAGCGTCTTTGACCAGACCATCGACAAAGGCCTCAAGTTCGGCTGGCGGCAATAGCTCGCCTGGGGCTAGGCGCGCGCCGGGTACTTTTGCGATAATGGCGGGTTGGGTCGGCGCGGCCGCGACCTTGGTGGGCGAACTTGGCGGTTTGGGGCGCGGCTTGGCGCTCAAGGCTGAATAGGGGACCGGTCCGTTGGGGTTGGGGCTGAGACCAACGTCCTGCGCTAGAATCGGTGACGCCCAGAGCAAGGCCACGAACGCGGAAATGATCGTCTTCGAAAAGGTCATACAGGCGGCTTAGTTGGAGGAGACTGGGATCATTCCTTCTAGGGCGCCTGAGGTCGGCGCGCTAACTCCCTTTCGCGGGAGCGGCTGGCGGAAACATGAAAAGCGGCAGAACGGGTCGAAGCTGTGCGCCGATGAAAACCTGCGGCTCGGAAGGTGGGGTCATGCCTTCCTTGACCTCTCGCTTGGCGACGCAGCTCTGCACAGCGGTTGCTAGACCGGCGAAGTCGCGAGCTAGGGGGCTGGATTGTAGAAAACAGTCATCGAAATAGGGATATTTGTCGGTTTCCCCGCAGCCAAATGATGTGCGGTCTCGCCTTGCCGCTGTGAGCACCATGCGATTGGCCGTCGCCAAGTAAGGCACGAATACGCCGGAAAAGCAGGCTGAGATGATGACAACAGTCGGGCGATCTTTGCAGGTGCGGTCTAGCATTCCCGCGAGAATACCGGGAGGTAAGATCGTCTCATCAACCACCAAACCGGTCGGCGCGCCATGCGATGACAGGTAGATCAGACACCCGGCTTGGGTCTTAGCGGTCAGATCTACTAGGGCTTCATAAATCGCTCTGGGTTCGGACTTGGCCGAACTCACGTCCTTGTAGCGTTCGGGCCGCACCGAGAACTGTCGGGTGTTGTTGGCCGCAAAACCCATTCGCGCCAGCTCGTGCGAGACGTCGCGGCGCGCATTGTCGAACGCTTCAGATGGACCGCCGGAGTGGGCGTGCCAGTCGCCGGCCACAACCACAGCAGCCCAATCGGCAAAGGGAGAACTGGCCCTGACCGGCGTCGCCAAGACAAGCGTCAAACCGATCAGCAGCTTAGCCCAAGCGCCCATGATCTATTTCTTATAGCTCTGGAATGGGGTCGGCACGGCAGTGCCAGTAGCCTTGGCCAACAGCCGACCCTCAGGGTCGTAAAGTTCGCCTTCCGTAAAGGCGATTGTGCGGCCCCACTTGGCAACTCGGCCAATCCCCTTAATCACGCCGGGCATGGCTGGGCGATAGAAGCTCGTCTTCATCTCAGCGGTGGGCGCAACGTGAGTCATGCCTGAGGCCACCATGCAGGCGACCGACATCGCCTCATCAAGCATGGCGCAAAGATAGCCGCCTTGAATCTGCTTCATCGGGTTCAGCAACAGTTCGGCCTTGGCGTCGAACGCGACCTCAACGCTCTTCTGCGCTTGGTTGACGGCTATGATCTGAAATCCGAGGGTCTGTGACCCGGTCGGTTGATTTTTTGTGCGCTGGAACCGGGCGAGGATCGCCTCGTCGGTTAAGCGTTCAGGTGCAACCTCAGACATGATCCCTACTTTTTGCGGAAATGATCGAGGGATACGACGTTTGGTGCATCGGATTCCGCATCGGTATCTTGGGCTGAATTTCGTACCGCCGCGATCTGCGTGTTGGCGGGCATCTGCGGTGGCTCAAATTGCAGCAGAAATTGCACGCTGGGGTCATAGAACCGGGTCAAAGCTGCATAAGGCACAGAGAGGCGCTTGGGTTGGCCGCCGAACTTGAGCGTCACCTGAAAGAAGGTTTCGCCGGGCGCTAGGTCCCAGTATTGATGCTGCAGGACGATGGTCATCTCGTCAGGGTACTTGGACAACAGATCATCAGGTCCAGAGACTCCAGGGGCCTCGGTCTTGAAGGTGATGTAGAAGTGATGCGCACCGGGCAGGCCCTCAGGTAATGCGGCCTTTCGCAGAGCAGCTTTCACCACCCCGCGCAGAGCGTCTTGGGCCATGGCCTCATAGTGCATTTGGTCTGGGGCCGGAGGGTCCTGGGCCATGGGGTCTCCCAACGAAATTCGAAAGCTGAACCTAACGGTTCGCCAGCCATGCGCAAGCCAATGGGTTAGCGGGTTACGACCGGAAAGTCGGGTCGCGGCGGAGTAAACCAGCTGACAAGGCGTGCCAAGGCCGCCGTATCGCCTGAAATCTTGACCTCGCCGCTCGCAATCTTCGGACCCAAGGCTTGGCCGGCCAATAGAGACCCGAGCAATAGGGGTCGCGCCAGGGTCAGGGTCGCATCGGATTTAGTTGCAGCATCAGCCGACCCTGAGGTCAGCACGCCGTGAGCGACCTGAACCAGAAACCTCTCGCCGCGATCTGGGAATTCAAAGACCACCGAGAGCGACTGGTTACCCGCCTTGGCGGGATCGAGGCGCACTGCCAGCAGGTCAAAAATCATTGGACTGGGCAGGTTTGCCACCAGGTCACTCGACCCAGTGGCATTGCGCGGGGCCATGGCCGCGCCGCGCAGCTCTCCCGCCGCTGTCAGGTACATGTTGCGCCAAATCGCGCTCTCGGCCTGATAGCCCAGTTGATCATAGACCCCAGCCAGTTGGTTGCGGGCCGACTGATCCTTCGCATCGGCCATCACCACATGGTTCAGCAAGCTGGCAGCCCACCCATAGTCGCCAGCCGCAGCCGAAGTTCTCGCCAATTTCTTGACCTTGGCTGCACCCCCCATGGCCGTGACATAGCGCCGACCTTCTTCTGGCGGGGGCAAAACAGAGAGGTGAGCCGGATTGGCATCATACCAGCCCATATAGCGCTGATAGACCGCGCGGCTGTTGAAGCTCATTGTTCCGTAATAGCCGCGATTGAACCAGTCCTTAGCTAGTACCGGCGGCAAGGCGATCTGACCGGCGATCTCTGGCCCGGTTAGGCCTGAATTCATCATCCGCACCGACTGGTCATGCAGGTATTTGTAGGCATCACGATGGTCGCTGAGGAAGCGGGCCACCACCTCTTGGCCAAACCTTGGCCAGCCATGGCTGGTGAACATGGTGTCGGTTCGGTCACCGTAGAGGCGGATTGAGTCAGACAGATCGTCAGCCCAAGCCTTGGCATCGCGGACCAGGGCACCCCGCGGCGTCAGCACATTGTGCATCGAGACATTGGCGTTCTCGGCCATGCAGAGGATCCGCCAGGCTGGGAAATAGACGTTCATCTCCGCCGGTGCCTCGGTACCCGGGGTCATCTGAAATTCCAGGGCGACGCCGTCGACGCTCATGGTTTGACCTGTGTGGGTGATGCTAACCGTCGGAGCGATCAGGGTAACGGTGCCCTTGGAGATACCCTGACCTATCCCTGAACTCACCTGTCCCATCGGGCCTGGAATCAATCGATAGCCGAACTGGAATTCCGCCCGGCGGTTCATCGCGGGCCCGGCGATCACGTTTTCACTGACGGCTTCTTTCAGAAAGCCCTCTGGCGCGATGATGGCAACCCTGCCGGCATCCACCTCTGCCTGATCGACGACACCGCGAACCCCGCCGAAATGGTCGGTGTGGCTGTGCGTATAGATCACGGCGACGACGGGGCGTTTCCCCAGCTTCTGATTGGCAAGTTCCAGGGCAGCCTTGGCAACCTCGGCGGTGGTCAGCGGGTCAATGATGATCCAGCCCGTGTTGCTGGCGATGAATGTGATGTTCGAGACGTCGAACCCGCGCACCTGCCAAATGTGGTCGCTGACCTGGAAAAGGCCGTGCCTAGCCAGTAACCCCGCCTGACGCCATAGGCTTGGATTGACTGTATCGGGCGCATCGCCTCTGAGGAAATCATAGACGGATAGATCCCAGGCGACGACACCGTCGGCGCGCATGATCTTGGGTTCAACCCGGCTGCCAAGATAGCCGCGCCCAGCGAACTCAAAGTCCTGTTGGTCGGCAA
>JANLPX010000109.1:0-2979 GCA_031367485.1 Alphaproteobacteria bacterium
CGTTGGGCCACGGTGCCAGCCCTCGGCGATGGCCAGCATCGAGCCGCTGGCCTCGAACATGCGGCCTGAGACTTCGGAGGATTGCTCGCTGGCCAGCCAGACGGCGATGGGGGCGATCCAGCGGGGGTTCATGCGCTCGCGACGTTCATCGGTGACCGGCCCACCAAGGTCTTCGGTCAGGCGAGTTAAGGCACCGGGTGCGATGGCGTTGACCGTCACGCCGTAGCGACGCAGTTCCCGCGAGGCGATGATGGTGAACCCGGCGATCCCCATCTTGGCCGCACCATAATTGGTCTGGCCGATATTGCCGTAGATGCCGGAAACCGACGAGGTATTGATAATCCGGCCATTGACCGGGACGCCTGTGGCCTTGTTGAGATCGCGCCAATAGGCTGCGGCGTGGTGAGCCGGGGCGAAGGTGCCCTTAAGGTGAACCTGGATGACTGCATCCCATTCGGCCTCGGTCATATTCACCAGCATCCGGTCGCGTAAGATTCCGGCATTGCTGATCAACACATCGAGCTTACCATAGGTGCTGATGGCTTGGTCGATCATGGCCTTGGCCTGATCCCAGTTGGAGACGTCGGCCCCGTTGACCACCGCCTCGCCGCCGGCCGCGACGATCTCGGCCACCACCTCGGCAGCGGGGGAGAGGTCAGCGCCTTCGCCATCGCGCGCGGCACCCAGGTCATTGACCACCACCTTGGCGCCCTCAGCGGCCAACATTAGGCAGTATTCCCGGCCAATGCCGCGTCCACCGCCAGTGACAATGGCCACGCGGCCCTCGCACAATCTCGCCATCGAAAATTCCTAGAAATATGGGGTTAGGGCGTGACCCATTGGGTTACGGTGTCACCGTACCTTTAGGGTGCCGCGAAGGTGTGGGCGATCATCTTGTTGCCTTCGAAGACGGCCTTATCCAGCACGTGCGGCGGGTCAACGAAGATGAAGTCGAAGGTCTTGTTTTCGTTCACGTCGCGGTGGAGCATGACGAGAAACGCCTCGCCCGCAGCTGGCGCATAATCAATGGTCAGGGCGACGTTTTTGTTCTCGCCGCTCTTGATATAGCTGGCACCGATATACTTCTCGCCGATCGGTTTGCCGTTCACGATCTGATGGATCACCAGCCAGCCATTGCCGTCGATGACGACGTCTTTGAAGGTGAAGGTCGCGCCCGAACGGGTGACGCCATCGGTGACGATGCTGTTCTTGTCACCGTCGCCCATGGTCATCTGCGCGGCGGCGGGGAGGGCGGCGGCGAGATACAGTCCCGCTATTAGAATGATGGGGGCTAGGCTCCTGGTTCGCATCGTTGTCTCCCTGGGGTCGGTGCGCTGTGTCGCGCTTGGGACCAAAGGGCCACAGACTGGGCAGTGAGACAAGCCCGACTAATAGGGTGCTTCCTCGGCACGTGGTGCGTCGGGCTCCAGCTGGACGTCGTCTTGTGGTGCGGGCTCGGACTCGTGTTCGGCGAAGTCGCTGGAGAGGTCGTCGTAGAAGCGGCTGCGCGGGTCGGGCTCACGTTCGGCGACCGGGTCGGTTTCATAGATGATGTCCGTCGGCGCTTCTGGGATCAGCCAGTCGAAGTCGCGTACTGGCAGCTTGTCGTGGGCTGCGATCATGAACCGGCGCCAGATTTCAGCCGACATCACCCCGCCGGTGACGTGGTTCATGGGACGGTCATCGTCATTGCCGACCCAGACCCCGGCCACATAGTCGGGCGTGAAACCGATGAACCAGGCATCGCGCCAGTTCTGGCTGGTGCCGGTTTTGCCGGCCGCGGGTCTCCCGAAATTGGCGCGCGTGCCGGTGCCAGAGCGGATCACGCGCTGCATCATTCGCACCATCATGCTGGCGCGGGGCATGTCATAGACCGGGATGGGCGAGGCGGTCTGTTGGCGATAGATTTCGGCGCCACCGACAGTGCGGATTTCATCAACAATATAGGGCGTGGTCTTCTGGCCTTGGTTTTGGAAGACTTGGAAGCCCGACACCATGTCGATCAGCGGGACCTCATAGGCCCCCAGCGCCACGGCCAGATTGGGGTTGTTGGGAATGGAGGTCAGGCCGAAACGATGGGCCAGCTCGGCGATGGCGGGACCGCCGACCTCCTGGGCCAATTTGACGGCCACGGTGTTGATGGATTGGGCCAGCGCCGTCTCAACCGTGACGGTGCCCCGATAGCCGCCGCCATAGTTCTTTGGTGACCAATCGCCAAGTCGAATGGGACCGTCGATCCGGGTGTCGGTCGGCAATACCCCGTGTTCAAGGGCGGCGGCATAGATGAAGGGCTTGAAGCTGGAACCGGGCTGGCGCCTGGCTTGGACAGCGCGGTTAAAGACGCTGCGGCTATAGTCCACGCCGCCGACCATGGTTCGGACTGCGCCGTCCGCCGACAGGGCGACCATGGCCCCTTGATCGGCCCCGGCCGCGCCGCCCTGTGCCGCGACGACCTGACGTAACACCTGAGCGCCGATGGCTTGAAGGTTCGGATCGATCGTTAGTCGCACCATCAAGTCTGGGGAATTTGGACCGACCCGGCGCAGGACCTCAGAGGTGGCGAAGTCCAGCGCGTAGCCCATGTCGCCGTCATTGGCCAAGGCCATGGCTGTGAGCTTGGGCGGTGAGTTGAGCGCAGCTTGCTCTTGATCGGCGGTGATCCATCCCTCAATGCGCATGTTCGCAAGCACGAGGCGTTGACGCTCCAGGGCCAGGTTCATATTGCGGTTGAGCGCCAGTCGGGTTGGTGCCTTAGGCAGAGCGGCCAGCAGGGCGGCCTCTGACAACGTCAGTTGCCCTGCGGTCTTGCCGAAATAGGTCCGCGCGGCACCATCGACTCCAAAGGTATTGGCCCCGAAATAGGTGCGGTTGAGGTAGAGCTCTAGCACCTCGTCCTTGGTCAACATGCGCTCCAGGCGCTGAGCGATCACGGCTTCTTGGATCTTGCGTTTCACGGTCTGATCTGGCGTGAGGAACAGG
>JANLPX010000170.1:0-4891 GCA_031367485.1 Alphaproteobacteria bacterium
ATGCGGGGCAGGACGGCGTCGAGATGAGAGCCGCCGACGTTTTCGAAATAGACGTCGATGCCCTTGGGCATCGCTTCGCGCAGGGACTTGGTCAGAGGCTCAGTCTTGTAATTGATCGCCGCGTCCAGCCCGACCTCATCGAGCAGCCAGCGCTTCTTGTCGTCCGAACCCGTGGAGCCGGCGACGTAGCAGCCCTTGATCTTGGCGATCTGGGCGACGACCGAGCCGACAGCCCCGGCGGCAGTGGAGACGAACACTTGCTCGCCGTCTTTCAAAGCGCCGGTTTCCAGCAGGCCGCCATAGGCGGTGATGCCGGTGCCGCCGAGCGCGTGCATGTAAACGGTGAGCGGCAGGGCAGGGTCGACATTGATGATCGAGACGCCCTGACCCTTACTCACGAAGTGTTCCTGTTGGCCCATGCCGTGGCGGACAATGTCGCCGACCTTGAACTTGGGGTTGTCAGACTGGGTCACCCGACCGATGCCGCCGCCAAGCAGGGGCGCATTGAGCGGCTGGTTGGCATCAAGCTGAGGCCGCATATAGGGGTCGACCGACATCAGGAGGTTTTGAACCTGGATCTCGCCGGTGCCAGCGTCTGCCAGCTCGGTGGCGACAATGGCGAAGTCCTCAAGGACGGGTACACCGCTAGGGCGACGGACGAGATGGATCTGGCGATTGGTCGTCATGGTTGGGTACTTTCAATGAGTGTTCGAAACAATGACCCCACAATGCACGCTGGGGTCTCAGGGCGCAAAGCTTGATCGACCCTGGATGCCCCAATGGCCGTTCAGACGGGTCACTATGTAGATGGAGTCAAAGCCGCCGATCACCGAGCCGTCTTTGCGATAGCGGACGAAGCGTGTGTCGATATGGACCTTGTCGGGGCCAGCGTGGATCACATTGCGCCGTTCCCAAGCCGAGTGATCCCAGTCCTTCAGCGCGCCGCTGGAGAACATTGAGGGCTTATTGTCGCCAGGTTGCATGATGGTGACCGTACCCGAGGCGAACCGTACATGGGGGAAGTTGAAGGTGGCCTCGTAGGCCACCGCATCGCGGGCGTTGAAGGCGGTCATGAAGGCATCGAGCTGGTCCTGGGCCGCCGCGATCTCCGTGGCATAGGGAGCAAACCGCGCCTCAATGGGTGGGGCCGACACTGATTGCGCCGCCGCGCTGAGCGGGATGAGCAGCAGGGTAGCCAGTAGCAGCGACTTCAACATCCTATCCTCCTGCCAACGCCGGGTTGTGCTGACAACGCTGGACCGAAACAGCTCAATGCACCAGCCCTTGGCGTTGTCAGAACTCTTGGTGCAATGTGGTGTCAAAGCAAGAATGTCGGGGAGTCACCATCATGAACGCACCAATCCGAATTGACCCTGAGACCGGCCATAAGCTGTTCAACACCCGCGCCGCCAAGGCCAATGACCGGATTTCGGGCAAGGGTTATTCTGTGGTCACCGATGAGGCGCTGCGGACGCTGCCCGACTTTCCGCCCGGTGCGAATTTCAATGCGGTGGAGCAGGCCAAGTACCGCGAAAACAAGGAGGCTCGCCGCGGGGCCGCTGACTACATGTCGATGGAAGGCGACTTCGCGCGCTATCTGAAGGACGTCTATTCGGCTGACCCGGTGGATCGCGAGGCGCTGAGCGACGAATGCGAAATCCTGGTGGTGGGTGCGGGGTTTGCGGGCCTGTTGCTGTGGCACAAGCTGAAGGCCGCCGGGTTCACCGATGTACGGTTCTGCGAGAAGGGCGGCGACGTCGGTGGCACCTGGTATTGGAACCGCTATCCGGGCATCGCGTGTGATGTTGAATCCTATAGCTATTTTCCGCTGTTGGAGGAGACCGGCTACATTCCGACCATGAAGTTCGCCTCGGGCTTCGAGATCCTCGAATACTGCCAGCTAATGGCCAGCAAGTTTGGGTTCTATGACCACTGCCTGTTCCACACGACGGTCGAAGGAACCGACTGGGACGAGGCGACCGCGCGCTGGACGGTGACGACCGACCGGGGCGACAAGATGCGCGCGCGGTTTGTCGTCCTAGCCAACGGCATCCTGACCACGCCGAAACTGGCGCGAATTGCCGGCATGGAGACCTTCGAGGGCGAGAGCTTCCACACCTCACGCTGGGACTACAATATCGACCTGGCGGGCAAGCGCGTGGGGATTATCGGCACGGGGGCAACCTCGGTCCAGGCGGTTCCGGAATTGGCCAAGATCGTCAAGGAACTCTATGTTTTCCAGCGAACGCCGTCTTCCATCGACGTGCGCGATCAGCGGGCGACGACGGACGAGGAGCGCGCCACCTGGCCCAATGAGCCGGGTTGGGCGCGGGCGCGCCGGGCGCGGTTTGCAATGATCTCGGCGGGGCGCACAGCCCTGCAAGGCAATGACGATTTTCTGTCCGGCAAGGTAGCCGACTTCAAGGTGCGCAAAGAGCATGCCGAACGGCTGAGCCCGGAGATGATGCTGGAGAAGCAGCTGAACACCAACTTCCGGATCATGGAGCAAATCCGTGGCCGGGTGGACGCCATAGTCAAAGATCGCAAGACCGCTGAGGCATTGAAGCCCTATTACCCGTTCGGCTGTAAACGCCCGACATTCCACGATGAATATCTGCCCGCCTTCAACAAACCCAATGTGCATCTGGTGGACACCGCGCCGGGCGGCGTGGCGCAGATCAATGCGCGCGGCGTGGTGCATGACGGGGTGGAATATCCCCTCGATGTGCTGGTCTATGCCACCGGGTTCCAATGGATGGCGACCTCGACCTTCAACATGATCACCGGGCGCGGTGGTCGGACCCTGAGACAGAAGTGGGCGGAGGAGGGCACCAAGACGTTCCTGGGCCTGCACAGCCACGGCTTCCCCAACATGTTCATCATCACCGGCCCGCAGGGCGGTGGGAGCAGTTTCAACTTTACTGACGGCATTGAGGCGCACGGCGATTATGTGGTCTGGCTGCTACAGGAGATGCGGACGCGGGGGGCCAAAACCGTTGACGTTCACCCCGAGCCGGAAGCCGAGTATGCCGCCCACTGCCGCCAAGCCGACATGGCGACGGCCCCGCTGCGCGACTGCATCTCGTACTACAACGGCGACGGCAAGGCCGAGCCGGGCAGCTTGGCCTATTACGGCGGGCGCGGTTGGGCAAAGTTTAAGGCGCAGGCCCAGGCGACGATGGAGCCCTATGTGTTTGGGTGAGGAAGCTTGAATTCAACTTTCTGATAGGATTTAATCCCATTGACGCGAAAGGTCGAACCGATGCGATCCACCCAGCAACTGAGTGTAACCCTGCCTCACGAGATGGCAGCGGAGGTCAAGGCTAAGGTCGCATCAGGTGACTATGCCAGTGAAAGTGAAGTGATCCGCGAGGGACTTCGCGCGCTGCAGGCCCGCGACCGCGCGATTGAGGCTTGGCTAAGGTCCGATGTGGTTCAAGTGTATGATGCCATGGTAGCCGACCCGGCTCGTGGCTTGTCGCTGCAAGAGGTGCGGGCGCAGTTGGCACAGGAGCATGATCGCGCGACAGCGAAGGTCTAGTGGCGGACTACCGCATCATCGTTTCGCCCGAGGCTGATGCACAGCTCATCGCCCTCTACCGATACATCGCTGTTGAGGCTTCGCCGCGTACGGCGCAGCGGTTTGTCGATGCGATTCTGGATCAGTGTGAGAGGCTAAGCCGGTTCCCGGATCGCGGCACAGCGCGAGGTGACCTGCGGCCCGGAATCCCGACTTTGGCTTTTCGTCGGGTCGTGATTGCCTATGCTGTGGGCGCTGAACAGGTGACGATCATAGGCGTGTTCTATGGCGGGCAGGATTTTGAGGGTTTGCTGACGAGTGATCCGCAGGATTGAGGCAAGGCCGACCCTTTAGAAGGTCGTTTGCGTCCCGAGTTACGGGACCTGCGATTCGCGCGGCGGGTCTATCGGTCGGAGTTTGGGAAAAAGTAGTACGTGTCCCCCGTTTCCGCACCCTAGGCCTTGTGCCTGGGGCCCCTCTCGCAGCTATCACAGCGATTGAAGCACGGGCTAGTTTCCTCCCTGCACCTCCGTGGCAACCGAGAGAGGGGTCCTAGGCACAAGGCCTAGGATGACGTAGCAGGTAAGGGATAAGTTGTGCGTGTCCCGAGTTGGCAAGGTAGATGGGCCTACCTCAATTACGCGACGTCCCCAATTTTCCGGCACTATGAATTAAAATGTTGTCCGGCCTAGATCCGGAAATCGAAAGAGGCTTTTGGTTATTGATTAAGAATTGCATGACCTGAACGTAGCTTTTATGGCTACCGTCAGCTGGACCCAGGCCACCTACAAGGCCAGAATTTGTATACACCCAATCCATAGTTTTATCTTCCGCCCACAAAAAACTATCAAGCTGAGACATTTTTTCAAAATTCATCACAAACTCTTCGTATATAATTTGATCACTAGTGCTGAATATTCTTTCAAACGGCAATAAACCTTGCTTTCCATTGAAAGGTTCTCCTCTCGCATCTAGTTTAATTTCAATTACACTATTTCCCCATGAAAAACGTCTGATAGTAGGTGAAACATATTCAATAGAAATTTTTCCATACCTATTTCTGATATCCACAACATCACCGGGGTTCAATACATTTCCAACGACTGTTGATTCTTGCGAGCATGATGAAAATAGACTCGATGATGCTATCGCAGCAATTAGCGTTCTTCTATCCATTAGGGGTATACACCTGTAGACTTCCTCGACTGTCGCTCTACTGAATGAAACGCTAGCATTCACTAGACGTAAGAGCCAAGCCTAATCCCGTAACAGCGGCAACGCCAATCCAGACACCGCCCGTGCGCCAAGTATCTCCCGCCTAAACCGGAACAACTCCGCTGGTCGCCCACCCGTTTCCTGATCCAATCGACC
>JANLPX010000184.1:0-16505 GCA_031367485.1 Alphaproteobacteria bacterium
CCACGCTCCAACCCGTGATGGATGCGCGCCAGGGTTTGGGCATTGCGGTCGTGATAGCTGGCTTGCGTCTTGACCACGCCCTCACGGATCGCCACCGCAATGGCGCGCAGGGCCTGCGGGCTGCCATCCAGATTAGGCGACCCGACCGGGGCAATATAGGCATTGAACAGCCAGGCAGTCCAGGGCGCGCCCGGCCCCAATACCCGCCGTCCTGCCACGCCCAAAAGTGCCGCAGCCCAGTGCGCGCGCATCTGTTCACCGATCTCTCGAGCCGCCAACAGGCGCTTGTGGTGGGCCCGACGCCGTCCACCATGGGCGATGCGCCAAGCCACGAACAAGATCGCAAATTCCGCCGTCGCAAACAGGGCATGCATGCCGACGACCAAGGCCAAGAGGCCCGTCGCCACCGCCACGGCGCCCAAGGCGAAAATCAGCACGTAGAGCGATCGATAGACATGCCCCAGTCGGGTGGCGATAGCATCTGCGGCGGCCCAGGGGCCAGCAAATTGGCTTCGTGCGCGCTCAAATCCTGTGCCGACCACACCGCGCGGCAGACCAAGCCAGTCGGGGTCTTCAAGATCCCGGGCCACGTAGTCGCAGGCCAGATCCAGTTCCAGCAATGAGGGTTTTCGACCTTGGCCAGTTTTGCGGAACAAGGCGCGTCGGGCCGGTAGGACCAGCAGATTATGATAGAGCGACCAAGCCGTCGTCCGAGGCACGGCTTCATCTTTGAGGTAGTGCTCAAGCCCGACCGCCGGGGCCTCGCTCCCTGTCGGCCCAGGCGTGTCGTCGGCTCTAAGCAGGGGCGCGATCAGGGTTTCCAGCCGAAGCGGGTGATAGGGTGCCGAGCCCTGCGCCACCACCTGGAAAACATCATGGTCTTGATCAGTGACGATCAACAACGCGCGGTCACCACTCACGGGATTGATCCAAACCACGGGCATTCCCCGCGCCACCGCCTCTGCAACCACGTCGGCGGCACCACCGCGCCCGCGGGCCGGCTGCCCATCCCAGATGGCGATCAAGACGTCCGATTGATCCAACAAGACCGAGCCCAAGGTCGCAAACCGCCGATCGCGCCAGTAGGCGGCCATCGGCGTGGCCTCATCATCGGTTGGCGGGGTCCAGTCTGACAGGATCATATGCGCCGACGCCTGCGCCAATCGAACCCGCATCACATGGGCAGCTTCAGCGCTGTCAAAGGTGTTGGCATAGGCCTCCAAGCCAAAGGGCAGCACCGCTTCAAGGCGGCGGTTAACCTCGTCCGGAAACGTGGCTTCGAAGAACCCATCAGCGGCAATCTGATCGGCCCCTTCGGCCAAGGGCGACACGAGGGCAAGAGTTGGCGGAACGCCAGCAAAGGCCGGATTGTTGAGTTTCGAAAGGCAGACCGCGAGATCAACGAAGGTCGCCGCACAGGCCTGGCGAACCTCGTCGATATCAAGCGAGCGATCTGGCCGAGGACGATGCCCCGTCACCGCGACCCGCAGGAACGGGCTGGGTCGCGGCGGCCGAGCTGGACCTGCGCCTGGGCTCTTCCCGGCTGTCTGTAGCGGTTCCATCCTACCCCCGACGTTTTTCTCGCCCGTCGAAGCCACCCTCAGGTCACTTCAAAGACCGTATATATTGGCCCGGCGGGGGTCTGTCTCCCGACGCCAATCGCCATGATATCGTTCAGCCAGCGATAGGCCTCCGCCCCCGCCTCAAACCTCACCACAGTGCGCAACAAATACTCCGCTTGCGATAATTGCTCGCCGCGATTGAACCGCGCCATCACCTCGGGCTCTGCGCGGAACGTGCCCTGATAGGTGCAATAGATCAGCGCATCGTCGTCGGTCTTCAGGGTAATCCGTACATCAATGACCATCACCCCATCGGGGCGGTTGATCACCCAATCAGCTCCCCCCGGCAACACGGTTCCCTTCAGGCGGTTACCTTCAAAGCGGCCGCCAACGATCGGCGCGATCCGGCGCCGACCTTGGCTCATCGCGCCAATGCCCAGCATCCCCGCGAAATCGACGTCAAGATGCAGGGTGAGCAGGTGGGTTGAGCTGAGGGTTTCCGGTTCCATCTCCAAGGCGTCAACCTCTCCAAGGCAATCCCACACAGGACTGATCGACTTCTGGTTAGGAATAGGAGTCGAGTTGCAACCCAACCCAGACAACGTCCATAGTCAAATGACACGAAACTTCGGGATTTCGTAGGGCAAACACGTATGACAACGATCATCGACAATCGCCCAGGGCCGTCGGTTCAGGAGATCCTGGCCACCGATGTCATCTCCGCGCCTGAGGCAATGCTGTCTGAATCCCCTGCATCTGGACTGGGTGACGCTGATCTCAGTATCGAGCGCTATTTTTCCAAGGCGTGGCACGATCAGGAGGTTGAGAAAGTCTGGCGCAAAACCTGGCAGCTGGCCTGCCGTTTAGAGGAAATCCCTGATGTCGGCGATCACATCGTCTACGAGATCGTCCACGACTCTTTGATCGTGGTTCGGTCCGCGCCGGGCGAGATCCGCGCCTATGTAAACTCCTGCCTGCATCGCGGCACTCAGCTTCGCACCGAGGCTGGCAGCGTGAAACAGTTTCGCTGTCCCTTCCATGGGTTCACCTGGAACTTGGACGGAAAGCTGACCGAGATCCCAGGGGCATGGGATTTTCCCCAGATAGACCGCCAAAAGTTCTGCCTGCCAGAAGCCAAGGTGGGGGTTTGGGGCGGATTTGTCTTCGTCAATTTCGACCCCGAATGTGAGAGCCTGGAAAGCTATCTCGAAATTCTACCAGACCACTTCAAGGCTTTCGGCTTGGAAGATCGCTACAAGGCCGCTCACGTCGCCAAGATCATGCCCTGTAATTGGAAGCTTGCGATGGAAGCCTTCATCGAAAGCTATCATGTGCCGTCCGCTCACCCCCAGGTGCTCGGCTATTACGGCGACGAAAACACGCAGTATGATGTCTGGCCGGGCGTCCGCCACGTCAATCGGATGATTAGCGTGCAAGGGGTCCCAAGTCCCAGCCAAGCCAATCTCGATCCCGAAGTCACCATCCGCCACATTCGCCGCGATGTGCCGTTCTATGGGGGTGCGCCTATCACCGCTGATGCCGAGGGATCAGCGCGGGCAAAGTTGGCCCAGCGGGCTCGCGAAAAGATATCCCGCGCCTCCGGACGCGACATGTCACGGCTTTCAGACTCAGAGTCGCTGGATCTGATTGAGTACCTACTGTTTCCGAACATGGTGCCCTGGGGCGGCCAAGCCCTGCCGATCTGCTACCGCTTCCGCCCACTCGGCGACGAGACAGAACGTAGCATCATGGAAATCATGTTCCTGTTCGCCAAGGCCGATGACGGCAGTCATCCTCCCCCGGCTAGTATCACTTGGCTGGGCATCGATGAGCCGTGGTCTAATGCGCCAGAGCTTGGCTCTGCCGCTATGGTCGCTGACCAAGACACCGAGAACCTCAAGCGCATTCAGCGTGGCCTGCGCGCCTCGAAGAAGCCGGGCGTCACCTTGGCGCGATATCAAGAGAGCCGGATCCGCCATTACCATCAGACTCTAGACACCTACATGTCGCGCTAAGCCAATCTCTAGTCGGCGAAGGCGAACCGGTTCAGACCCTGCTCATCGGTTTGAACCGAAACCCTGCGTCCAAGCGGGTCTCGCGATTTTGCAGCGGCTAGAGTCTCGGCGTCTCCCTCAGCGGGATTGGCCGCAAAGCGTCGCCCAGTGCTGTCCAGACGTCCAATGGCAACAACCAGATCGCCGTCCCGGTGAGGGATAATCGTATAGGTTTCCAAGGTGGCGGGACCATTGGCGGTCTCGACCTCAATGCCCGGCACCGCCGCGTCAGCGATCTTGCCGCGTCTTTGATCAGCCATCGACCAATCGACCGGCGAGGTCGAGTAGATGCCTACCGATGACTTCGACAGCATCCCACCATTGGCCGAGACGAAGCCAAACGAACCAGGGGACCTGCGAACAGCCGAAACGACCTCGGCAATCCCATGCATCGAATAGTTGTTCCCCGCACCGCCAAAATAAGGAAGCCCTCCGGTAAGCGTCAGACCCCGAGGGTCGTCTGGCCCGATGCCGAGTCCATCAATCATATTGAAGACCGCGATCGGAAAGCAGCTGTAGATATCAAGAAAGGCCAGATCAGCTTGCGTCAAACCGGCAAGATCTAGGGCCAGTTTTGCGGCGGCAACGGCCTGGGGGCTGGTTGAGATGTCGGGACGTTCCATGATCGTCAATTCGTTGGCGTCGCCCTGGCCGTGCAAATACACCCATCGATCCATCGGCACGCCTAATTCCCGCGCCTTCCCGACGCTGGTCAACAGGACTGACGCAGCCTGATTGACTTGGTCGCGAGCCACCAGCAACCGGGTAAAGGGGTCGGCTACCACGCGGTTTTTCTCACTCACCGTGACCAGCTCGGTCGCGGTCTTGGCGATCGGGGCGGCGGCATAAGGGTTGGATGCTGCCACCTGGGTGAACGGCGCGAACAGATCTCCCATAGACCGTGCATAGGCTTCCCGGCTCAAGCGCCGCTTGCCTCGCCGGGCATTCTCAAACAGCGCATAGGCGGGAATCGCGCCGCGAATCCGGTGCCGACCAAGGGTTGGGGTGAACATGCCTTCCAGGCCGTAGCCCCGATCTTCCAGGTCTCCGTCAACGGTCTCAGACCAATCGGGTGTCTGTTGTTGGGCTTGGAGATGGAGAACCGTGGACATCGCCTCAGACCCGGTCAACAGAACAACTTGCGCCTCGCCAGCTGCGATAGCTGTGCAAAATTCGCCCACCAGGCGTTGGGGACCCTGACCGCCGGTAATCTCCAGAATTGCTCTGCGCGGCGCGGCGCCAATACCCAGCCCAACAGAGCGAGGGAAATTGTTGGATCCACCAAACGGAGGTTTCGCCATTGGGGTTGAGATTTCAAATTGGCGGATCGCCGCGATCGTATCTATCGCCTTAGCGATATCTCCTGTCGCACCACTATCGAGGATGGCTTGACGCGAGGCCTCGACCGCGAGTGCGACGGGCGACAGGGCGCGATACCCGACATCGCTGGGTCGTTCAGCGGCTTGTCCAACACCGATCAGAATAGGCGTCATATCGTGCGGAGTAGTCATTGCATCTCTCTTACTAGACTTTGACGCCGAGTGTGGGGCTTGCGCAAATGCCTGTGCCACACTTGCCGCTGCGGCACACCATCTTGCAGAATTGGGTTTCCGTGGAAAAATGGTCGGCAAAGCTAACCAAATCTCCTCCACCAATAGCTTGATCCAACATCCGGTTGTATCTCATGGGGATGTTCGCGACTCGACGGCCCCGTTGGCCCCTGGCCCTAGGAATGCTTAGCCTCATCGGGACAGCCGTGCAGGCACAGACGCCGACTATCGCAAACCAAAAGCCGATGATCGACGCGTTCGTCGAGCGTACGAAGATGCCGCGCAGTGCCGTTGTTGTGGTCAAGCCAGACATTGTGATTGGTTTGCGCAACTCACCGGGAGTGCACTCAGCAGCCGACAAACTAACGCTCCAAGGCGAGGTCGTCGATCCGGATGCTGTCGCGCGCCTCGGCTACCAGTCCATGCGCTCGCTTGTGGCGATCAATTGCGAGACACGGCGTGATCGGGTCGTCGAAATGGAGGTCTTCTCCCTGCCCAACCTGAGAGGCACATCCCAAAAGCGCGCACTACCCGGAGGCTGGGTTCAGCCCTCCGAAGATGCCTATATGGCAGATGTCATCCGCTTGATCTGCAAACCAACGTCGCCTCAACCTGTCGTAAACGATCCTGTATCACCTCCGCCGCAACTCAAACCGACTGTTGATTTAGGACCGCGCCCTAAGCCTGCGAGTGTTCCACCGCCGCAAACCACCACTCCAAAGCCTGTTGGCACCGCAATCGCCCAGATCGGGTCTGTTGATTCCGAAGCGGCCGCGAAATCGATGTTGAAGGCGATAGGCGGCCTCATCATTTCACCATTGGTGACCCGGGTAGAGACAGCTCTGGTTGGTGGCCGAACCTATTATCGCGCCCAGGTCACAGGGTTTTCCTCGCGATCAGCGGCGGCCAGCTTTTGCGTCAAAATTGTTGCGCGTGGCGGCTCTTGCATTTCCCACTAGTCAGACTTTCCAGCTTTTACCCGCTTCAGACAGGCAATTGGAATGTGCGTCGAATTCAACATCCTAGATTTCGATCATACTCATTCTGAGTATTCATGAGGGGAATACAACCGTTGCGTTGAGTTGTTGTTGCGGCGAGCGTATTAAATTTGATCTCAAAGCCTGACCGAATATGGGGCAAAGTCTGCAATTTACCCTATTTTATTAGCGGCTTAGGTCGAACACGGGTCGGAGATCTACTGCGTGGCTCAACCGTCAGCGTAGATCGAATATTGCAATCGACTATGCAAGCGGCAACAACACGCTTAGTTGTTCTCATCTAAGTCGCCCAACTAGGAGTCACCAACGTGGCTGAACTCTCCAACAAGACCCCCGATCCGATGGATATCGCTTTGGGTGCCGCTGTTCGAATTCGTCGGCGCACCATTGGCATGTCGCAAGAGTCATTGGCCGAACAGTGCGGGGTCAGCTTTCAGCAAATCCAAAAATACGAGAACGGTGCCAATCGAATCTCATTTTCTCGGCTAGTCCAAATTGCGCGCGCTCTCAAATGCCGCGTCGTGGACCTGATGGATGTCCTGGACAATGAAGGACAGGGCGAAGTCGGGGATTTAGATCTGCTGGGACGCATGCGCACGCCTGGAGCCCTGGATTTGCTCAGCGCGTTTGAGCAACTCCCACAAGAGGCGCGCTCTGCGCTTGTCAGCTTTATGCGCGCCCTAACGGAAAAAGAGGGCTTGGCCCGCATTCGCCAGCGCTAAAAAACGTCACTCAAGCAATTTGTCGATTATGGCTTTGGCGTCCTTACCCGCCCATTCTGCGGGTCCGAGAACCCGACCTTTCTCAAGACCATCCTTGCCATAAATCACCGTTGTCGGCATCGCAGCGGTGGCCGGAACAAGATCGTACGGTAACTTCAACTTGGGATCGCGGTAGAATGCCAGAGGCTGGTGTTTACCGATGAACGCTCTCGCCTTGTCGGCATCGCGCTCGCCGTCAAGCGACACAGCGACAACGGCGACAGGCTTACCCTGATAGTCACCCGCAAGTTTGGCCAAGGTCGGCATTTCCAGGATGCACGGTCCGCACCAAGTCGCCCAGATGTTGAGCACGACAACTTTCCCTTTGAAGTCTGCCAGGCGAGTAACTTTGCCGGTCGAATCCAGGAAGCTTGTGGCGGGCGCAGGCCCGGCCTCGGCAGGCAATGTGAGTTTGGACATCTCACCTCTAGCCAGACTCTTTAGACCAGTTTCCTGTCGGGGGTTTATGGACGACTGTGCAATGATGTAGACAACCCCTGCGACGCCTAAACCGGCGAAGCACCCGAGGGCCCATTTGAGCAGGCTCGACCTGGGTTGACCCGTCTCAACGTCTTGACCTTCACGCATATGACCGACGACTCCTCAGATCCTAAAAATGGCGGCTCCGACCCAGCGGAGGGCCAAGCCATGTGGGGTGGCCGGTTTAGCGCCAAGCCCGCTGAATTGATGCAGGCAATCAATGTCTCCATCGGATTTGATCGCAGACTTGCCGCCCAAGACCTCGCAGGGTCTCGCGCACATGCCGCGATGTTGCGCAAGCAGGGCGTGATTTCAATCCCCGACGAGGCGACAATTCAGGCCGGACTTCAAACCATCGAAGGGGAACTCACCGCAGGAACCTTTCCCTTCCGCGAAGAATTTGAAGACATCCACATGAATGTGGAAGCGCGTCTTCGGGAATTGGTCGGTCCTGTCGCTGGGCGTTTGCACACCGCGCGGTCCCGCAATGATCAGGTGGCCTTAGATTTTCGCCTGTGGGTCCGCGAAGCTTGCGACCGCACGATTGGCCAGCTGAGAGCCCTGCAATCGACTTTAATCGCCAAGGCTTCAGCACACGCCGACACCTTGATGCCCGGGTTCACACATCTCCAGCCAGCACAGCCGGTGACATTTGGCCATCATCTCCTGGCCTATGTGGAAATGTTCGGACGCGACGTATCGCGGTTTGCCGATGCGCGGCGTCGAATGAATGAGTGTCCGCTTGGCGCCGCCGCTCTGGCCGGCTCTCCCTTTCCGATAGATCGAGAGGCCACCGCACGCGCCCTTGGCTTTGATCGCCCGACGGCCAATTCCCTAGACAGTGTGTCTGATCGTGACTTCGCCCTGGAGTGTCTGTCGGCCGCCACACTTTCGGGTATCCATCTCTCCAGACTGGCCGAGGAGATCGTCATCTGGACGACGCCGCAGTTCGGCTTCATCAAATTGTCCGACGCCTTCACCACCGGCTCTTCGATCATGCCGCAGAAGAAAAACCCTGACGCGGCCGAATTGGTCCGCGCTAAGGTCGGCCGCTTGCTCGGATCATTCACCCAACTGACAGTCGTCATGAAGGGGCTACCCCTCGCCTATTCCAAAGATATGCAAGAGGACAAGGTCCCGACATTCGAAGCCTTCGATGCCTTGGAACTCTCTCTGTTGGCTATGGCCGGGATGATCGCGGACCTGGAACCCGTCGTCACCAAAATGTCCCAGGCAGCCGGTGCGGGGTTTTCCACGGCCACCGACCTCGCCGACTGGCTGGTTCGAACCTTGGACATGCCGTTCCGCGATGCCCACCACGTGACCGGCTCAGCGGTGAAGCGCGCCGAGACACTGGGTTGCGATCTTTCTGAACTGCCGCTCGCTGAGCTTCAGGCCCTATCGCAAGGCATTACCGCCGATGTCTATGAGGTCCTGACGCCCCGAGCTTCAGTGGCAAGTCGCAAGAGCTATGGCGGGACCTCACCCGATCAAGTCCGCGCTCAGATCGCGCGTTGGAAGGAGATTTTGAAATGACCCTCCGTGTACTGGCAACAATCGGCGCACTCGTCGTGACTGCGGCGAGCATTGTCGGCTGTGGGAAGCTGGGCGACTTGGAGAGGCCTAGTCCAATATTTGGCAACTCCAACGCTGACGCCGGGCCAGAACCGAGCAGATCGGTGCGCACGGTCGATCCTCGCGACCCCAATTCCGATCCGGCCCCGTCTCGCACCGGGCCTATCGATACGACGACAACGCCTGGGAAATGAACCACTTTGAGCCGATCAATGGCGAACTTTCCTGCGAGGGTGTTGCCCTAAGTCAGATAGCGGAATCGGTGGGTACGCCGGTCTATGTCTACTCTAGCGCCACTCTGGAAAGGCACTATTCGGTCTTGCGCGATGCACTGGTGGCGGAAGGCCTGCGCGGCGAAGGCGGCCGCGATCCGTTGATCGCGTTTGCGGTAAAGGCAAATTCCAACATCGCGGTCCTGAAAACCCTAGGTCGATTGGGGGCTGGCGCTGACACCGTCTCAGAAGGCGAAATTCGCCGGGCCCTTGCTGCCGGTATTCCGGCCGATAGGATCGTCTTCTCCGGCGTCGGCAAGACCGCATCTGAGATAGCCTTCGCCTTGAAGACTGGGGTATCGGAAATCAATGTGGAGTCGGAGCCTGAGATGCACCTTGCCTCTCAAGTCGCTCAATCACTCGGCACCCGCGCCGTCATCGCCATCCGGGTGAACCCCGATGTTTCTGCGGGGGGCCATGCCAAAATTTCGACCGGAAAGTCGGACAACAAATTCGGTGTCTCATTCTCCGAAGCTGAGCGTCTCTACGCCCAGGCCGCTAATAATGCCGGTTTGAGGCCGGTCGGGGTCACCTGTCACATCGGTAGCCAGATCACAGACCTTGCGCCCCTAGAACAGGCGTTCACAAAGATGCGGGGTTTGGTTGAACGCCTGCGTGGTGAGGGTCTAATGGTCGAGCGCCTCGACCTGGGTGGTGGGCTGGGTGTGCCCTACTTCAACCAACCAACACCGCCTAGTCCAGCCGACTATGCCCGTATGATCGCCAAGACTATGGGCCGTTTGGATGTCGCCTATTCCTTCGAGCCCGGCCGGATGATTGCGGCCAATGCCGGTATCCTCCTGTCGACAGTACTCCACATCCATGAGCGGCCAGAGGGCCGCAAGTTCGCGGTACTTGACGCGGCGATGAATGATCTGATCCGCCCCGCGATGTATGATGCCTATCACGACATCCGCCCCATCAAACCGCGGAATGCGACGGACGTATCCTATGACGTGGTCGGACCTATCTGCGAGACCGGTGACACGTTCACGCGGGCCAGAGAGATGCCCCCGCTCGCAGCCGGAGATCTCGTCGCCTTCATGAGTGCCGGGGCCTATGGCGCAGTGATGGCCAGCGAGTACAATAGCCGTCTGCTCGTACCCGAGGTGCTGGTGAAGGGCTCAGAATTTGCGGTCGTACGCCCGCGCCCCACCTACGACGACATGCTAGCGCGAGAAGCTACGGCGCCTTGGCTCTAGCGCGAAAAGCGTGACCCGCGCCGACTCAGTCTAACGCGCCGACATAGGGCAATCCCCGCATCGCGCCACTTGAGTCCATGCCATAACCCACCAAGAAGCGGGCTGGGGCATCCCATGCGCTGAAGTCAGGCTCTATCGCGCGTGGAGTTGGCCAGGGCTTAGTGGCGAACACAGCGGTCAAAACCTCGCTGGCTCCCGCATCTCGCACCAATCGGTGAGCCTCCGAAAGCGAAAGGCCGGTATCGACCACATCATCAATGACGAGGGCACGGCGTCCGGACAACGGCCGCTGCAGATCCGCCCGAACTTCACAACGTCCAAGGCTTGCGCGCTCGTCACCATAAGATGCCAGCCAAAGCGCATCAAAACGCACGTGGCGTCCGATCCGTGCCAGCGCTCGCGTCAAGTCAGACGCGAACCACAAACCGCCCGTTAAAAGGCAAACGGCGACCGTCTCGTCATCTATCCGAGGCGCGATCTCAATCGCCAAAGCCGCAACTCGCGCCGCGACCTCGGCTTCGCCCAAAAGGACAAGGGGCGCATCGCGAAGAGGCTTACTCATGGTGTTCCAGCGCGTAGGGGGAGTTAGCAGGCAGGGACTGGGCCTCGACGGGTGCTGGGCCGTGTTCAACCACGGGCAAGGCTCCGTCAGAGTGTTCAGGCGCATGGGCGGCGTTCGGACGCAACGGAGGGGTCACCAGCGGCTTACGGACAACTTCACGTGACGCCTTGGGCAGACCCTTGTGGGCAGCCTCCGGTGCGAATGCAACCTCTAGTTGGTTTGCGGAAGCTGGAGGGTCCAAGATGGCAATCGCGAAATGCCGCGTTTCCCCAGGGGGCACGACCGCATCCGCAGGCTGGGCAATCTTGGTCGCGAGAAGTCGACCTTGTTTGTTCAGGAGACTGATCCGTAAAGGGGGCGCCGTGACGGCCCGATCCTTCACATTGCGGAACATCCCCGACACGGAGAGTGCCGCATGACCCTCCTGCAGGGCAGGCTCCGCCCTGACCCCCTCTATGGTCAGGCCAAGGCTATTCACGGGCATGCCGACCCAGGCATAGGCGGCGGCAGTCTTGGGCCACAGGCTCACGACGTTGATCCGGAACACCGCCGCGATGGCGATCATCACGACAAGGGCTGCGGCCATTGCGGCCCAGACGACTCCAGTCGTGGCCGCTTGGCGAACCTTTCTTACGTCGGCAGCCTTCGCCCGAAATTCCTTGGGTAATTCCTTGGCGGTGACCTCAACCGGATCGACGTCAGCCTGAGAGTCGGCAGACTCCACCGGTGAGGCCGAAGAAACCAAGTCAGCTGCAGTCTCAGGCTTTTCAGCGACTGGATAAGCCATCCATCGGTGCTCGCAGGACGCGCACTTGACGGTGCGCCCTGCGGTCGGGATCTTCGCCACATCGACATTGTAGCTCGTGGAGCATTCGGGGCAGGTCAGGATCATCGCAAGCCAACTGTAGCGGCGTTCGCCAACAACAGGCGAATCCCGAATAGGCGTCTTGATGATGTTATTCCCAGCATTTTGGGCGCGATCCCCTATTCGAAGAGGTTATCCGATTCCCTGGTAATCGCGACATCGCCTAACCAAGACCACCCCTGTTCGGCTTAGCGTGCTAAGGTTAGGCTTGGTTTCAAATTGCGTGAACTTGAGGATTCTAGTGGCGACCGGCTTGGAAAGCATAGCGGAAAACGAGGAAGTGCTTCGTTTTGACGATGTTTCACTACGCTATGGCCGCAACGCCGAAACGCTGAAAGATTTGAGCTTTGCATTGCAGCCCGGGTCTTTTCACTTCGTCACCGGCGCGTCCGGGGCTGGAAAAAGCTCACTCCTGAAGTTGATCTATCTAGGTGCCAAACCCAGCAAGGGGCTAATCCAGCTATTCGGACGTGATGTTTCGTCCATTGCTCCAAAGCATCTTCCGATGCTGCGGCGGCGCATCGGGGTCGTTTTCCAAGACTTCCGCCTGCTCGACCATCTATCGGCCTTTGATAACGCCGCGCTACCCCTTCGGATCGCGGGACGGAAACCCGATACTTATCGAGAAGATGTGGCCGAACTTTTGGCTTGGGTAGGTTTGCGGGACCGCGAAAATGCCCTGCCATCTACCCTCGCTGGCGGCGAGAAACAGCGCTTAGCCATAGCCCGGGCAGTCGTGGGTCGACCCGATATCCTTTTAGCCGATGAGCCGACCGGAAATGTCGACCCTGAGATGAGCCTCAAGCTGTTGCGGCTATTTGTGGAAATGAATCGTATGGGTACCACCGTGCTCATTGCCACCCATGATCAAGATTTGGTCGCACGTTCCGGAAAGCCGGTGCTCCATTTGGTAGAGGGTCGATTGGCCCCGCGGGATAGCTGAGACCGGCGTGGCGCAACCCTCATCCCGTCTTGCACGAAATGCTCCCCTGTTGCCGGTCTCGGATGCGCGCGACCGAGGTTTAGTCTTCGTCGTGGCGACCCTATGTTTCTTGGCATGCCTCACAACGCTGGCCGTCTTGGTCGCTAACCGCGCCACACAGGGTTGGACGACTCAGCTGCAAAGCCAGGCGACCGTGGTTGTTCGCCCGCGTGCCAACGAAACACCGGACTCCGCAGCGGCGCGCGCAGCCGAAGCCCTGGCGAGCGTATCGGGTGTCGTTGAGGCCAGAGCCCTTGAAAAATCCCAGGCTGAAGCATTGGTGGCCCCCTGGTTGGGCGACATTGGCGATCTAGACGACCTTCCCATCCCTCGCCTTGTAACAGTCGAGCTCGACCCCCGGTCGCCGGCCACCTCCAAAGACCTCAACCGGGCTTTGAAGGCTCAGGGTCTTGATGCGCTCGTCGACGACCACTCGATCTGGACAAAGGACATTGCCAGAGCTGCAAACCTCGCGCGCGGGTTCGGGATCGGGATTTTTGTCTTGATCATCAGCGCCGCAGGCGCGGTCATAGCTTTCGCCACACGCGCAGGATTGAGATCGCGGCGTGATCTTGTTGAGGTGCTGCACCTCGTCGGTGCCCAGGACATCTATATTGCGCGGCTCTTCCAAGAGCGCTTTGCCCAAATGGCGGGATGGGCTGGATCGCTGGGCGCGATTGGCGCTGCTGTGATCGGCGCAGCGCTACGGCTGACGATAGATCGCTCAGACCTGGCCCTTACGCTACCAATCGCCTGGGGTGATCTCCTGGCACTATTGCCGTGTCCCCTGATCGCGGCCCTTATTGCGGCCGTCGTGGCCCGACTCACAGCCGAAACACTAATCGCGGAGATAACGTGAAGACCCTGTCCGGCCTCGCCCTGCTTGTCGGACTTTGGGTGATCGGCCTGGTGACATTCGCTGATCGGGTCGAGCGGTCGACACCGCCGCCCCTGCCGCACCGCGCGGGCGGTATTGTGGCTCTGACAGGTGCTGGCTCCAATGAACGGATTGGCGCTGGAGTGGCCCTGCTCGAAGCTGGCAAGGCGCGGCGGATGTTGGTGTCAGGTGTCAATCGCGAGGCCAGCCGCGAAGATATCCGCACAGTCAGCAAAGCCGTACGCAGACTCTATGACTGCTGCGTCGACTTAGGCTTTACCGCGGCCGATACTGTCGGCAATGCGCGCGAGACGGCCGATTGGGCAAGGGCTATGCGCTACCAGAGCTTGATCGTGGTCACGGCCGACTATCACATGCCACGCGCCATGCTAGAGCTGCGGTCGGCTATGCCAGACGCAGAGTTACAGCCATATCCCGTGGTGACCTCAGGGTTCAACGCTCACAACTGGTGGCGTAGTCGTGGCGGAGCCCGCTTGATGGTGGTCGAGTATTCGAAGTATCTGACCATCCTTGGTCGCGAGACTGTGCGCGGGTTGGGTCCTCGACACCCTCAACCTCCGACCAAATCAGGAAAGGCTGACCTGTGATTGCCCTGCGCTCTCTGCTGTTCACAGCGCTATTTTATGTCTGGTCGCTCGCCTTCTCGCTGATGATCCTCCCGCTTCTCCTGGCCCCCTCAATCTGGATGGTTAGATCCCTTAGTATCTGGAGCGCAGGCATCAATTTCCTGCTGAAGATCTGTTGCGGGATCACGGTGGAGGTGCGCGGGAAGCAATTCATCCCCACGGGCCCCGCCCTAGTGGCTCCGAAACATCAGTCCATGCAGGACACCTTCGCTCAGTTCGGAATTCTGCCGCGCGGTGGACTGTTTGTGATCAAAAAAGAGCTGATGTGGATCCCGTTCTTTGCTTGGTACGTCTTGAAGATGGGGGGCATTGTTGTCGATCGCGCAGGACATAGCGCGGCGCTCAAATCCATGGTCGCTCAAGCCAAGTTGCGCTTCCAACAGAACCGCCAGCTCATCATCTTCCCTGAGGGCACGCGCGGCGAGCCTGGCACACCCGGAGACTATAAACCCGGCATCGCGGCACTCTACCGCGAGTTAGAACTTCCCGTCCATCCGGTCGCCACTAACTCGGGCGTCCACTGGCCTGCCCACGGCTTTTTGCGCAAGCCAGGGATTATCGTATTTGAGTTTCTAGAGCCAATCCCGCCCGGTCTAAAACGCGGTGAGTTTATGCGCCTGCTTCAAGAGCGGATTGAACCGGCATCCCAAGCCTTGTTGCCGCTCTAGCCTCCACCCTGGCCAGCAGGGCCTCCATCGTAAGGTCTTTGATCCCTTCATCGGCGAGGTGAGAAACAAGGTCCCGCAGATAGTCGATGTTTGGTCCCGAAAGACCAACGGCTCCGTCGATCAACTCGGCCTGCCGTTCTGACGACAGGACACCGGCCCACTGAGCGTGCGCCACGTCAGACAGGAAAATTAAGGTGGTGACCCTTCGGCCATCAGCGAGCCGGACCTGCGCGGACGCTTCGACATAGGTTTCCGTCGGCTGCTCACGCTCGCGCAGGTAAGCATAGACGTTCGCCCATTCGGTTTCTGCAATACGGTAGGCTGCACCTCGCACCGATCCACCGGGTGCCAAACCGAGAACTAAGCCAGGTCTTTCATAGGTTCCGCGGTGATGAACCGAATAGATGCAGAAAGCGCGTCGCCGTCCGTGTAGAGTTGCAGACTGGCGTTCCAGGTATGCAAAACCTGGACGCCACATCAGAGATCCGTACCCGTAAACCCAACGCTCGACACCCATGGCCCGCCGCTTAACTCCACCTGAATCTCAACACTCAGTGCCGCCCGACCAACCCATCGGCAAACCGAGCCGCTTTTGGCTGTTTGCCCCATTTGTCATTTTGCTTATCGCGGCGGCGCTATGGAGTGGTTACTGGCTTTGGCTGAAGGGTCAAACAGTAAGGCAGCTGGACGTTGCGTCAGGTCAATTTCGCAAGGCTGGCCTCGAGTTATCTTGGCGCGAGCGCAAGGTCGGCGGCTATCCGTTTCGCCTAGATGTTACCCTAAGCGATGCGCGCATTGCCGAGCCGTCCGGCTGGGCCCTAGAGATCCCCAAGTTTGAAGCCGAGGCCTTTGCCTTCAGTCCCAACCACTGGGTCATGGCTACACCCCATGGGCTCACGTTCTTTCGCCCTCTCGGGGGCGCCGTAGCGGTAACGGGCAAGACGCTAAGGGCCAGTTTGAATAATCTTGATGCCACACCGCCAAGCTTCTCATTTGAGGGAGAGGGCCTCACCTTTACCCCTTCGCCCGGTGCAAAACCCTTTGCCTTAGCCCGCGCACAGCACCTCGAATTTCACCTTCGTCCCGGCCCTGATGATCAAGGTGCCATACTCTTCAAACTCCAGGATGGTCTGGCGGCGCCCGAAGGTTTTCTCGGACGGATCGCCGGGAACAAGCCCGTGTCGATCATTTGGGATAGCCTGATCACTAAGGCGAGCAGCCTACGCGGCAGCGCTTGGGCCAACGCAGCACGGGCTTGGTCGGCCCAAGGTGGCACACTCGTCGTCCGACAGGCTGGATTGACAGCCGACGCAACGGTTCTTGGCACCCAATCGGGAACGCTCAGCGCCGATACCGAAGGTCTGTTAACCGGCAAGCTCAAGATTACCGCGCGCGGCGCGCCTGAGGTTCTCAACGCCTTAGCTCAGGATGGCTTGATTTCGCCTTTGGC
>JANLPX010000188.1:0-2891 GCA_031367485.1 Alphaproteobacteria bacterium
TCTGAAGGGTAAAACTGGGCTCTATTTCAAAGAGTTAGAGCATGCTTCGATCCGATAACCGGTTCCCACTTATCGGAACATGCTCTAGACAGTCTCGTCTTTGAAGGTGAGACCGGCATTCTTGTGCAGCCGGTCCACGAGTTTCTGACCTAAGGCCGCGCCGGGCACCCAGATGCCGCCGGCCACATCAACCGCGTCCTTGACGAGGCAAATCGCGGTTTCAGCGATGATCTTGGAGGTCGAGCCATAGCCCGGGTCTTTGTCGCCATAGACCGATCCGCGCACCTGACGTCCATCGACGTCAATGCCGATGAACAGCAGATCATAGAACCCGGCTTCCCGGTCCGCCTTGCTGGGTCCTTCCCCTGGCTGCGGCCCACCCGCTCCACCCAGATCGGTGAACTCGGTCTCTGAGCCCGGCGCGATCACTGCCATTTCGTCATAAGCAAAGTCGGTGCCGTAAGCGTGCCCCTGCTGTAGGTTAGAGCGGTGGATGTTTTTGGTATTGATGGTCGCCATCATGAACGGGCCGACCTCCTGACCCAAGTCCGGGTCAACATGCTTCTCGTTGCCAGATGGCTGCGCGGGGCCTTCGAAATCAGGCGTCAACGCAAACGGGTTGAACATCAGTCCCATCAGCGCCGGGTTCTTCTGGATCGCCGCCATGGTGGCCTTGCCGCTGGCCGCCGTACCGCCTGACAAACCACCACGCATGGACCGTACCCGGCCCTTCACCCGGGCGACCGGATGGCCCAGCTTGGCCTGCGCCAAGCTCTCGACGTAGAAAACGCCGAGCTCGAACGGAATCGAGTCAAAGCCGCAGGAGAACAGTATACGCGCGCCACTCGCCTTGGCGGTCGCCTCATGAGCCGCGATCATCTCGGCCATCCAGTTGGGCTCACCTGAAAGGTCCAGATAATCGGTCCCCGCTGTCGCGCAGGCAGCCACAAGGTCTGAGCCATAGAGTTGATAGGGCCCCACCGTGGTCAGGATCGCCTTGGCGCGCGCCACCATGGCGCGGATCGACGCCGGATCGGTGGCATCGGCCACCACCAACGGCGTATCCTTCGGCGCGCCGATCTCGTCACGCACCTCCGCGAGTTTCGCCGCCGAGCGGCCAGCCATGGCCCACTTTACCTCGCCGCCCACGCCGTATTTCGCTGCCAGATACTCGGCGACCAAGCGACCCGTGAAGCCCGTGGCTCCATAGACGATGATATCAAACTCGGCCTTGGGGTTCATAGGTTCCGCTCCCTGATGTTACGGCCAATCTCGCAGAATTTACATCGTAAGGAAAGGCAACAAAGACGGTCCGCCAAGACTTTCGTCTGGCGTTCACGGCTTTAGTTTTCGCGGATATTTGGAGCGGGCGAAGAGATTCGAACTCTCGACCCCAACCTTGGCAAGGTTGTGCTCTACCACTGAGCTACGCCCGCGCTCCTCAGGGTCGGCCGGATCGTCTGGCGGCCCCGAAATTCGAGAGCGGGCTTATGGCAGAGGGCTTACCCCTTGGCAAGGGTCCACGCCCGTAATCACCCCATGAAGCGCGGGGCCTTGAGGCGGCGCTTGTTAACGTGGTCCTTCGGAGCTTCGCCGGTGTCTTCGGGAAACTCGCCTTTGAAGTAGTAGCGTTGCCAAGCTTCCTTGGTCGCCTCGGGGTCCAAGCGCATGATGCGTTTGTTAAACTCGGCCCGGTGCTTCTCCCAGGTGTCGTATTGATCGCGCAGTTCGGGATTGCGCGCCATGGAGCGGATCACTGGCTGCACGTCAGCCAGCGGCTTATCTTGGATCAGGGTGATGAAGCAGAAGGGCTCGCCCTTCTCGAAGCGCACCCTACCGGGCCGCGTGAAAATCCAGTTCATGGTGAAGGGAAAGGGCAGCCAGTCGGTTTCCACTAGGCCGGCCAGGGGTTGGATACCGTCCTTCACGTGATTGGGCGGGCCCTGGGCCATCATCGACCAGCCGGGCGGGGTACGGAACAGATAGCCGGGGTGCATCGTGACGACCCCATGACTGAAGTGGCTCTTAGCGAAATTGTGGAAGTCTGGGTGCGGTCGATCGGTCGAAAGCTTGATGTCGGTCTGCACCACCCCACCGTTCCACTCGGCGGTAAAAGCCATCGGGCATAGGATTTCCCAACCGGTGGTGTTGGCCATGGATAGCGGCAGGCAGCGATAGGGGTGGCGGGACGCAAAGCTGTCCATCCAGGCGCGCTCCGGACGACCCGCAACAATTTCGGGTGGCCGTTCGGCGGTGGGATAACATTCAAGTTCCATGGTCACGCCTTTTGCGGTGGGATCGACTAGAAGACACTGAACCACGAAAACCGCGAAAGTCACGAATGGGGTTTGCCGACCACCCGTATCGAAATTGTGTTTCGGCCCGCCTCGTCTATGCAGAGATATGCTTCATCGGGCCGACCTGATCGAATTTCTCGACGCACACGGGGTGGATCATCACACAACCGATCATCCGGCCGTGTTTCATGTCGGCGAGGATGAGGCGACCAAGGCCAGTATGCCCGGCGCCCATACCAAGAACCTGTTCCTTAAGGATGCCAAGGACCGGCTGTGGCTGATCTCCGCCCAGGACGACACCCAGATCGATCTCAAACGACTGCACACAGTCATCGGATCCGCCCGACTTTCCTTTGGCAATGCCGAGTTGATGATGCAGACGCTGGGTGTGTCACCAGGATCGGTGAGTGCGTTTGGGCTGATCAATGATGCGCAACACCGTGTGAGCTTTGTCCTCGACCGGCGGTTGGCACATGCCGATCAGGTCAATTTCCATCCACTGATCAACACCGCGACCACGCGGGTTTCACGGGCGGGCCTTTTTGTTTTTTTTGGTGCGCTAAATATCAAACCGGTGATTGTGGATTTCGCCGC
>JANLPX010000196.1:0-4643 GCA_031367485.1 Alphaproteobacteria bacterium
ATCGCGGTCTGGGATTGGCCGGACTACTTCAAGCCCGAGGAAAAGGCCAAGGGCATCCGCATGTGCTGGGCAAAGTATAAGCGCCCCTCCCCGGAAACTGAGCCAGTCCACGCCAAGGCGACCGGCCTCTACATGATCTGCACCATCTCCAAACACGCTGCGGAGAAGGACGGCTACACCGACGCCATGATGCTGGACTATCGCGGCTACATTGCCGAGAGCACCGGATCCAACGTGTTTTTCGTCAAGGAAGGTGCGTTGCACACGCCCACGCCCGATTGCTTCCTAAACGGCATCACGCGCCAGTCAGTGATCGCTCTGGCCAAGAGCCAGGGTGTCGAGGTGATCGAGCGCCACATCAAGCCCGAAGAGCTCTCGCAGTTCACCGAATGCTTCGTGGTGGGCACTGCGGCCGAAGTCACCCCAGTCTCGCAGATTGGCGAGTATCAATTCACACCCGGCAAGCTCTCCATTGGCCTGATGACCGACTATGCGAAGCTGGTGCGCCGCCAGCTTGTCATGGCTTAGCTTGCCGCCAGATAGGCCAACGCGTCTCCGGCCAAGCGGCGCGTAATCCACTCGGTCTTGGCGGTGGCACCCAGCGAGTCATAAAACGCAATCGACGGCGCGTTCCAGTCGAGCACGGCCCATTCCAAACGACCGAGCCCTTCGGTCATGCATCGCTGCGCCAAACCGCGCAATAGAGCCTTGCCACCGCCCAGCCCTCGAGCTTCAGGCACCACGAAAAGGTCTTCGAGATAGATCCCGTGCCGGCCCTGAAAGGTCGAGTAGTTGTAAAACCAGACGGCAAAACCGATGGACTTTCCGCCTGCCTCGGCAATGTCGCAGAACAGGCGTGGACTTGGTCCGAACAGGTCGCGTTCGATCTGCGCGAGCGTGATCTCCACCTCGTGCGCCAGCCTCTCATACTCTGCTAGAGCCAGAATGAAGGCGTAGACCGTCGTGACATCGGACCCGATGGCGGGTCGAACAATCAGGCTCATCCCACCGTCTTTTCCGAGATCGCCCAGAGGCGTTCAGCATCCGCGGCATCTAAGGCATGGGGCATCACACCGGCTGCTGGCTCCTCGCCCCAAGGCAGGGCCTCCGCGAGGTTCTCCAGATAGAGCCCGCCCACACCTTCAAGCTCAGAACCGATTGCGGCCCAAACGCTGGTCGAAGCACCCTGAGCTGGGGTCTTGAAGCCTTGAGCGATGACGCCCTCTTCGGTCATCCACCCCATGGCGACCATCTCCTCGCGCGGCAGATGGCGCTGGAGAGGCGTCATGATACCTCCAGGCATCACAGCATTCGCCGTCACGCCATGCTCGGCGAAGCGAGCGTTAAACCCCACGGCAAATAACGCGTTGGCGGTCTTGCCTTGGCCGTATGCTTCCCACTTGTCATAGGCCCGCGTGCGATAGTGGATATCGTCCCAATTGATGCCGCTACGGCGATGCCCGATCGAACTCAGGGAGACCAGTCGTGCCGCGCGTCCCGCCTCGGCGCCATTCATCATCGCTCTGGCCAGACCCACGCCCAGCAGGAAGTGGCCGAAATGGTTGGTGCCGATCTGCATCTCCAGATCATTTGTGGTGTAAGTCAGGGGGCAAGCCATCACCCCGGCATTGTTGACCAGCACATGTAAGGGTTTTTCACCCCATGCGCTGACGAATGCCGCGACGCTCGCAAGGTCCGAGAGGTCAATGATGCCGACACTGACTCGGTCAGCCCCGACGCTTGCGTTTATGTCCGCCGCCGCCGCATCACCCGCGGCGCGATTGCGAACCGCCAGCATCACATCGGCCCCCGCCCCTGCCAAAGCGCGAGCCGTCTCAATCCCAATGCCTGTCGCACCCCCGGTGACAATCATATTGCGGCCCGCGAGATGATGGCCCTCGGCGATGACGCTGGCGTCGGTGAACCGGTCGAATCCAGAAGTAATGCGAGTCATTGTAGCCGTGCTTTCAAAAATCATGTCAGCGTTTGCAGTACGCAATAGCTCAAACCCGCAGTGCGGCACCAGTCCCGCACCGAGTCTTCGGCCAGCCGGATCGCGGTAAATAGTCGGCGCTATTCCGGGGTCTCTGCATCGTGCGCATGGCCCATAGCCCGAAGCATTGCGCTATCCAGCAGCTTAGGATCGAGCATCACCTTCCCGAAATGAACCTCGTGGACGGCACTCAGGGGCACGCTGAACTCGCCTGCGTTTTCGACATAGATGATGACCTCGGCTCGACCACCGGGTTTTACGTGCCGCACCGCGCCCACGGGGTCACCGCCGTCTTTCAGGAAAACTGCAGCGTCTTCGGAAATTTCGATCGACATGTTAGATCTCCTGAATTGGCGAACCGCTTCAGGCGACTGACTGATACCAGTCCACGCCGTTACTGTCGGTCTGCTTGGCTGCTTGCCCCCGCACAATCAAGCAATTGAGGTGGGCCAAGCTCTCGCCAGTGGCCATGCCCAAAACCCATTGATCGATCTTACGCCGGAACAGCACGTGGAAAACGTCAACCGCCCTTTTCGGTTCAATCAGAATTTTCTCGAGTCGCGCCAGACCCCGCTCATGGCCCGCAATGAGATGATCAATCCGAGCGTGCAGGCCGTGGAACGGGTCATTGTGGGCCGGAAGTACCAGTACATCGTCTGGGATTTGGGTCTTGATCCGCGCTAACGAGGTCAGCCAGTCCGTCAGCGGATCACCGGCTGGTTCGGTTGGAAAAACCGACACATTAGAGGATATCTTCGGCAGCACCTGATCGCCGGAAATCATCACCTTGAGTTCCGGACAATAGAGGCACGCGTGCTCCGGCGAGTGGCCAGAGCCCATGACGATGCGCCACACATGATCGCCGATCTTGATCTCGTCGCCGTCGCTCAGGCGCTGAAAGCTGTCTGGCAGAGTGTGCAGGCTCTTCCCGAAACCGCCGAACCGAGCGCGGTAGTTCTCCAACGACTCTTCGTCCCAGCCCGCCGCCTGGAAGAAGGTAAGGGCATCTTGCGGGGCCTCCCGGCCTGTATCGGCGGCCAGCGACCGACAGGTGATGTATTCCAGCCGACTGATCCACAAGCGGCACTGGTACTTACGCGTGATCCAGCCCGCCATACCGATATGGTCGGGGTGCATGTGGGTCACAAAAACCCGCGTCGCCTTTCGTCCCTCAAGTGGACCTGCGAAGGCTTTGCGCCAAGCTTGCTGGGTATCCGACCCACCCATGCCGGTATCGACAATGGCCCAGCCTTCGCCCTCGCGGATTGCCCACACATTGATGAAAGCCAGCGAACCGCCAAGCGGCATGCGCAGCCACTTGATGCCAGGTGCCACATCCACCGCGTCGCCAATCGCCGGCCCCGCGTCAAAGGGATAGGTCAGACGTGCCCGTGGGGTCTCGGCTATGGCGTCCTCGAACCCATCACGCATGGTCTGCTCCTCATTTGTCCTAGCTATTGTCGGACGGCTTGGAGCTGAGCGCAAACCCACAATCGGCGTGGCAGCTATTAGGTTCAGCCCGCATTCACAGCAAACTTGCTCAATGTGGCCGCAAGGGCTTATGTCGCCCTCAAGGGAAACGACTAGGAGAGTCCAAAATTATGAGGCCCATCGCATTCGGGTTAGCGGTCGCGCTCATCGTCGGCGCGCTGACCCCCGCTGTCGTCATGTCGGCGAGCAAAAAAGAAGAGGCTGCACTGGCAGAGGCCCGCAAGCTCGGCATGGCTGCCGCGCCCGCTATTGCACAAGGGGCAGGACTAACCTGCCAAGTGGTCGATGCCCGTCTGATGGGCAAGAACACGGACGCCAAAACCAAGATTGCGACCACCTTCTATGAGGTCGATTGCGATCAAGGACTCGGGTTTGTCCTACAGGCCCCGGCCGGTGGCAAGACAACGGCGTTCAGCTGTATCGAAGCCAATTCGCCCCAACCTGACGGCAAGCCTCCGACTGCACCGTGCAAGTTGGCGGGCAATGCTGATCCAAAGGCTGATCTGGCACCCTTGATCGCAAAGGCAGGCGTTACCTGCGTGCCCGAGGGCGCGCGGGGCATCGGCCAAAGCGCGTCTAGCACCTATGTCGAAGTATCGTGCCAAGGCGGAACCGGCTATGTGCTGCAAGCGGGTCTCCCCGCCAATCCCGGTGGCGCATCGCTGGCTACAAACTGCCTGATCTATGACGCCAGTGAGAGCAACATTAAGTGCGTCCTGCACGACAAGGCCTCGCGACTAACGGCCATGGATACCTACATCACCGCCGCCAATAACGGCTGCGTCCCCAAAGAGCGCCGGTATGTCGGCCTCTCCCAGGGCGGCGCAACCTATTGGGAAGCCTCCTGCCAAGACGGCAAGGGTTACATCTACAAGATCGAAAAGAACCAGCTGTCGCAGGCTGTTTCTTGCGAGAAAGCCTCTGGCATCCTCGGTGGTTGCGAATTGACCGACACTAAGGAAGCTGAAACCGCGCAAGCCGGACTCTACACTAAACTATCTCAGAAGGCCGGTTTTGACTGCCAAGTGACCAAATACGCACCCTTCCCGTCTCCGGCTGGCAAGGACGTCGTGGAACTGGTCTGCAGCAATCGTCCGGACGGCGGCGTCGGCATCTTCGCTGGCCCCAACGACAAGTCGGTGGTTGTCGACTGCGCGCG
>JANLPX010000276.1:0-5191 GCA_031367485.1 Alphaproteobacteria bacterium
TTCATCCAGTGTTTTGCTGAGGTGTCCGGCCAAGACCTCACCGCCTTCTTCGCTTGGTATGAGCAGGCCGGCACGCCGGAACTTTCGCTAAATCACCGATATGACGCTGACCGCAAGATCCTGGAAATCGACCTAGCCCAATCCACCAAGCCAACGCCCGGCCAGCCCGACAAACAACCCCTGCCCACTCCGGTTCGCATCGGCCTGCTGGACGGTGAGGGCCGCACCTTGGCCTTTGCCCGCGACGGCGAAGCGCTGGATGAGACACTGATTGTACTGGACGGCGCACGCACCACCATCACCTTAACCGGTGTCGACTCCGCCCCGGTGATTTCGGCCCTGCGCGGGTTCTCCGCCCCGGTCACGCTCACCACCGACGCCCGACCCCAGGACCGTTATCTGCAACTGGCCGGTGACCCAGACCTGTTCAACCGCTGGGAGGCCGGGCAAGACTTGGCCCAAGCCCTTATCCTGGGACGCGCGTCAGGTCGACCTGACGAGGTGGGCGAAGAACGCTATGCCCATGCCAACACCCGCGCGCTCGCCGATCAAGCCTCCGATCCAGCCTTCAAGGCTTTGCTGCTGTCGCTACCGAGCGAAGCAGATCTGGCGCTAGCCCAGCAGCCCGCCGATCCCGCCGCCATCCATGCTGCGCGTGAGGCTTTACGCCTACGCCTCGCCTTGCATCTGGTGGATGATCTCAAGCGCCTGCACTCAGGCCTGCAAGACCCTGGCGACTTCTCGCCAGATGCCGCCAGCGCCGGACGTCGCGCCCTGCGCAATGCAGCCCTCGACCTGTTGGCCGCCAACCCCCGTTCCGACATCGCTGAACTGGCTGACGGGCACTATCGCGCGGCGCTTAACATGACCGACTCCATGGGCGGTCTCACGGCCCTGATGGCCATCGGCGGTGAAACCTTCGAGGCGGCCTTGGCCGACTTCTATGAGCGCTGGCGCGACGAGCCCCTGGTCATCGACAAGTGGTTTGCCCTGCAAGGCCGTGACCCCGGCGAAGGCGCGCTCGGCCGCGTGCTTGGCCTCACCGCCCACCCGGCCTTCGACCAGAAGAACCCCAACCGCCTGCGCGCCCTGGTCGCCACCTTCGCCAGCTTCAACCCCGCCCAGTTCCATGAGGCCACCGGAGCCGGCTACCGCTTCCTGGCCGATCAGGTCCTGGCCGTCGACGGCTTCAACCCGATGACAGCCGCTCGGCTGGTCGAACCGCTTTGTAACTGGCGGCGTTATAAGCCGGAGCTGGGTACCCTGATGAAGGCACAGCTGTCGCGGGTGGTCGAAACCGAAGGCCTGTCAAAGAACGTCTATGAGCTGGCGAGTAAGGCCTTAGTTGGATGAGTTCGGCAGCTATCCAAACGCGCCGGGTCTGACTAAGTATTTGACACCTAACACCCCAAACCTCCCCCGTGACGCCGTGCGCGACGCACCTTAGACTCCGAGTTTCAGGGGTGACTCGGTCTGGAGCGACGGGACTTGGCCAATCGGGGCAGTGTTGGTGAAAACGGCCCGGCTTCGGCGCGGGATGGCATCATTGCGTCACCAGCCAAGGGTGTACCTGGGCAGGCCTTTGCCCGGTTGGCGATTCTGTCTCTTATGCTACTGCTGGCGATCTATACCGGTGCGGCTGTACTTCGTATCCAGCGCCAGCCACAGGCCGCCACTACAGCTAACTCCGCTCTGCCCCAGCGCGCCGAGGCCTTGGCGGCGCACCTCGATACCGAGGCCGCCAGCTTGCGCGGCGGCGTCTTGGCCACCCGCGATCTGCTGACCCACGAGACAACCCAGCCGGTGGATGCCGCCCAAGCCGGGTTGACCGTCACGGCGGGCACCGGACTGGCCGTTGGCGTGGTTGGCGACAGAGGTTTGGTAGCGCTGGCCGGCAAAGACAACGGCTATGACTGGGTCGGGATTGCCAAGGACGCCGAACGCTCGGGCCGTGAAGTCTGGCTCGGCACACTGGGGACCACGCGAACCAGCTTGGTGGTCGCGAGCTTAGCTGAGACGGCCAAGGGACCTCGCTGGGTAATCAGCATCGCCGATCCGGGTAGGACCACAGCTTGGCTCGCTAAGGGCGGCCTGGAAGCGGTGGTGACACCAGAGGGACGAGTCGTTGCTGCGGTAGGCGATCTTAGCGTCGGCGATCAGATAGAGGCGGCCTTGGGGCTAGGTCCGGGCGACGTGAGCTTGCAGGGACAGCTGGTGCGGGGCAAACGTCCGGATGGCGCCACGCTCGACCTGGCGGCGCGCCCTGCGCTTGGCGGCGCGCTCTTTGTTCTGGCCGGCTCGACTTCCTCTGCTGCAGAGGGTCAGACGACGGCGGAACAATTGGCCTGGTTGCTTATCCCGCTCGGGGCCGCTTTTGTCTTGGGCTCCATCCTATTGTTCCAAAGTCGGCGGGTCGCCGATGTGGAACAGGCCTTTCTGGACTCCGAGCACCGTTTTCGACTGGCCGTGGAGGCTGCCCGCTGCGGGATTTGGGAGTGGGACCTCAAGGACGACAAGATGTTCATGTCCGATGTCACCGGTGCGATCTTCGGTTGGGGCGGCGGTGGCGTCGTCGAGGGCGTGCAGGTGATCGACCGGGTGGACCCGGACCACCGCGACCGCCTGCGCCAGGCATTGGCGACGGCGGCGACCTATGGCGGTTTTGATGTGTCATTCCGGGTGCCCAGTACCCAGGGTGGCCGCGCCGTATGGATCGATGCGCGCGGTCAGGCCTTCGGAGAGCATGCAGGCGGCTATAACCGGATCATCGGTGTGGCCTTGGACGTCACTGAAGAACGTAACGCTCAAGCGCGTGCCCAAGCCGCTGAGTCTCGCCTGCGTGATGCCATTGAGAGCGTCTCTGAGGCCTTCGCCCTATGGGATCAGAAAGGGCGGCTGCTGATGTGCAATCGCAACTATCGCAGTTTCTTCTCCATCGACCCGACCCTGCTGAAGGCCGGCACCGCCTACAAGGATCTCAGCAAGGTTGTCTCAGCTGCAATCAAGCAAGAGCTCGTTGGCGGGGATGGCCAAAAAGGCGGTCGCGAAGCCGAACTTCACGATGGTCGCTGGCTACAAATCTCAGAGCGTCGGACGTTGGAGGGTGGGTTAGTCCTGACCGCTGCAGACATCTCGATCGTCAAAGCCCAGGAAGAGGCGCGACGGCTCAATGAGGAACAACTCCAAGCAGTTGTTATCAATCTTGAACAGAGCCGAGGCGAGCTCTCCGACCTAGCTCGCAAATATGAAACCGAGAAGGTCCGCGCCGAGGGTGCGAACCGCGCCAAGAGCGAATTCCTGGCCAACATGAGCCATGAGCTACGCACTCCACTCAATGCCATCAATGGCTTCTCTGAGATCATGGTCCACGAGATGTTCGGAGCCCTAGGCGACGCGCGCTACCGCGGCTATGCGCAGGATATCCTGTCGTCAGGTCAGCACCTGCTGGCGCTGATCAACGACGTCTTGGACATGTCGAAAATCGAAGCCGGCAAGATGAACCTCAAGCTCGAGCCGATGCTGATCGAGGACGTAACCGAAGACGCCGTCCGGTTGGTCCACAACCGCGCCGAAGCATCGGGTCAGGATCTCGCCATTGAATTCCCCGAGCATCTGCCAGAGATCGAGGCTGACTACCGTGCGGTTAAGCAGGTGTTGCTGAACCTATTGTCCAACGCCATCAAGTTCACGCCTCGGGGCGGTAAGATCACGGTCCTGGCTCGTGTTCGAAACGACGTGTTAGGGGAACGGCTTAGGATCACCGTGCGCGACACCGGGATCGGCATTGCAGCCGAGGATTTGGCGCGCCTAGCTCAGCCCTTCGAGCAAGTCGAAGGCCAACACGCCAAAGCTAATCAAGGTACGGGCCTAGGTCTTGCCCTCACCAAGTCTCTGGTCGAACTTCATGGCGGAGATCTGGAGATACAGAGCACTCCAGGCCAGGGTACGAGCGTCAGCTTCAGCTTGCCCGTTCGCCAGTTTCAGCCGGTTGATATTCGCAGCGTCGCCTAAGGCGGCGGCGGACCCCCGGGCGGCTCTTGCAATCGACCAAAAGGATTGTGGTTTTCAAATCGCCCCTTGGGTCCGGTCTTGGCAAGCCCGTCGGCTAATTTCGCCCGTTGGTCTGGAGTCAGTTTGGCCGCGAAGTCGACGATCGTCTGTTCCACATCAGACCGGGCCTGCATTTCCAGGCTTCGCGCCTGGGCCAGGGACTGTGTCACAACCGCAGCATTGAACGGTTCAGTGGTGAGGCTCAACCAAGCTTCACGGCGAGCTTGGCGCGCGGCTCTAACCTGTTGACTTAGGCCTTGTGCCTGTTCGCGTAGAAGGCGGCGGTAGGTCATGGCCTGGTCAGCTGGAAGGCTGTCGGCCGCGGCCCATAGTGACCCCTGCCCCATGCCGCCAGCAGGCGGATGACTAGACGGACCTAGCCGATGGACCATCGCAAACCCACCGACGACCGCGCCGATTGCAAAGAGGTTTACGGCTAAGGAGGCGAATAAGGCGATGTAGAGACTGCGCGTGGTCATGTGATCGCCCCTATTATTGAGCTTGGCGCGGGTAACTCGTAACCCGCCATCACCGCACTGACTGGCTCATCTGATGCAGACGTTGCGGAAAACGACCCTGAAACCGTGACCCCCATCACCAGGCCCGCCGCACAGGCTGCCGCCAAGCCGGCCCCAAATCCAGCGCCCCAAATCCATGTCTTGCTCTTGCGGCTCGGCGGTGGATTTGACGCCGAGGCGATGACGCGCTCGCGCAATTCATGACTGACCGGCATCAGCGTCCATGCATCCAAGGCACCATCCAGCATTTCGGCCTGGGCCAAGATCGTCCGCGCGGTCTGCGGGTCAGACACGCTAAAGGCTAACCCCGCGTCGCGTGCCTCAATGGGCCACCTGGCCATGGCACCGCCATAGGCCTCGGCAAGACGTTCAAATTCCTCTGCGGTCATGTTGACCTTTCTCATGGCGCGACCATGTCGTACAGCGCAACGCGCAACGCTTTGCGACCCCGGGATAAGAGGCTTTCCACCGCTTCGATACTCACGCCCATGACTGCGGCAGCCTCGATATTGCTCAGTTCCTGATAGTGGCAGAGCACTACGGCGTCGCGCTGACGGTCGGGGAGTTCGGCCATCGCCCTCTCGACCCGCCGACCCACATCGCGAGCCTCTAGTCCGCGGTCA
>JANLPX010000280.1:0-2965 GCA_031367485.1 Alphaproteobacteria bacterium
CCTGCTCACCGATCTGCAGGTCAATTTCGGGCCGGACGGGAACGAGATCTATGTCGACACCGCGATCCGGATTCAGAATGTTCAGGGTCTAGCCGTAGGTGGCGTTGGCATTCAGTGGCAGCCGGATACCGAAACCATCACCGTTCACAGCGTGCGCGTCTTGCGGGGTGGCCAAGTCCTGGACGTCCTGGCTCGAGGCCAGACCTTCACGGTCTTGCGCAGAGAGACCAACCTAGAGCGGGCGATGCTGGACGGTGTGCTGACCGCGACCTTGCAACCCGAAGGGCTACAGGTCGGCGATGTGGTCGAGTTTAGCTACACCAAGCGCCAGCGCGATCCGACCTTGCAAAACCATTCCGAACTGGTTGCCGGTCTTCAGCCAGGCCCTGCCATTGACCGGGCCCGCATCCGCGCGCTCTGGCCAAACGCCAAGCCCATCCGCTGGCGCCAGACCTCTGGATTGCCGCCAGCGGTTCTCACCAAGACCGCAACGGGAACCGAACTGCTCATAGAGGCCGACAAGGTCGAGCGCCCGAAATTGCCCAAGGGCGCGCCTGCCCGGTTCGGCTACGTCTCGACCGCCGAGTTTAGCGACTTCACCGACTGGGCCCAGGTCTCCTCGATCATGTCTCCGCTCTATCGCAAGGCCGCGACCCTAGCACCGAACTCTCCTATCCGTGCGGAGGCAGCCAAGATCCGTGCGGCCTCGTCAGATCCTAATGTCCAGGCAATGACGGCCTTGCGCCTGGTTCAAGACCAGATCCGATATCTGTTTCTCGGCATGAACCTCGGCGGCTATGTTCCAGCCGATGCCGACGCGACTTGGCAAAGACGGTTTGGCGACTGCAAAGCCAAGACAGCCTTGCTCCTGGCCTTGTTAAATGAACTGGGCATTGAGGCAAAACCCGCCCTGGTCAGCACAGTTGCGGGCGACGGCATGGATGAGCGCCTGCCGACGGTCGAGCTATTCAATCACATCCTGATCAAGGCCCAACTCGGCGGCAAAACCTATTGGCTGGACGGTACCCGCACCGGTGATCGCACCTTGGAAGGCCTCCAGGTTCCACCCTGGCGCTGGGCATTGCCAGTGCAGGTCAGCGGAGCCGCCCTCGAAAAACTAACCATCCCGCCGCTCGACCTTCCTAATATCGAGACCAATGTGATCATTGATGCGACGGCAGGTTTAACCTCACCAGCCCCGGCCCGCGTGGAGCTAACCTTGCGGGGTGACGCGGCCAACGCGCTGCACCAGATGATCGCGACCGTCCCGCCCGCCGATCTGAAGAAGACCCTTCAATCGGGCCTAGCCGGTACGCTCCGCGGCCTTGAGCCTGGCTTGGTTGAGGCGCAGTTCGATGACCTGACCGGGCAGCAACAGGTGACGCTGGCCGGGTCGGTCTTCATGGGCTGGACGCCCCAGGCTGCAACCGGCCTGTTGCAGTATGCGCCGGATGCCGGACGCCTAACCGCCAACAGCGATTTCAAGCGCGACCCGGGATACGGCTACGACGCACCTTTCGCCGTCCCGCACCCCAACTACGCCAAGGTGGTCCAGACCATCCTTTTGCCCCAGGCCGGAAAGGGCTTCAGCTTGGTCGGCGGCACAATCGACCAGACCATCGCCGGTACGCAGTACAAGCGCACCACCCGCCTCGAAAAGGGCTCACTGATTATCGAGAGTTCCGCCCGCACGGTGGCCGAAGAATTTCCCGCCAGCGCGGCACCCAGCGCGCGCGAACAACTCTCCGACATCATTGGCGTCCCGCTGCTGATCCAGGCACCCAAGGGATTCCAAGCCGGGGAGGCGGAACTGGCCATTCGTCTGGACCGTACGCCAACCACGGCCGGGGCCTATATGGACCGCGGTGAGGCGTGGTTCGAAAAGGATGAAGTCGACAAGGCGTTGGCCGACTATGAGATGGCTCTGAAGCTCAGGCCCAATGAACCCGCCAGCCTCAATGGCCGCTGCTTCGCCCGGGCCAGAGCTGGGAAAATGCTCGAGGCCGGATTGGCCGACTGCGACGCCGCCATCGATCTGGAACCCCGCAGCGCCGGTATTCTCGACAGTCGCGGTCTGGTCAACTTCCGCCTGGGTCGCTTAGCCCGCGCCATTGCCGACTACGACCGTGCTCTGCGCATCGAGCCGAACTTAGCCCCGTCGCTCTATGTGCGCGGCCTCGCCAAACGCGCCTCTGGCGACCGCGCAGGCGGAGATCAAGACATCTCGGCAGCCAAGCGGATCGACAATAAAGTCGCCAAAACCTACGCCCGCTACGGCGTGAAGTAAGGGGCGGCAGCACCTCAATCTCCCGCGTCGCTGCTGAGTCCTTGCAGGTCGCTTGACATGTGATGCACATGTGAACAACCTTCTCGCATGTCAATCATGATCCAAATCCGTAACGTGCCCGACGAACTGCATCGCGAGCTCAAGTCGCGAGCGGCCTTGGCCGGGATGTCGCTCTCCGATTATCTTTTGAACGAAGTCCGTCAGGTGGTTGAGCGGCCGACCTGGGCCCAAATGCGAGCCCGGCTTGATCGCCTATCCCCGGTGATCACCGATGTTTCCGCCGCGCAGGCGGTAAGAGCCGAGCGGGATCGCGATTGATTGTGCTCGACGCCTCGGCCGCGCTGGAACTGCTGCTGCACACGCCTCTAGCCGACGCCGTTCGCGAACAAATGGGCGCACAGACGCTTCACGCGCCGCACCTACTCGACGTGGAGGTCACTCAGGTGCTCCGCCGCTACGTGCGCGGCGGTCATCTGTCTGACGCCCGAGCCCGTGAGGCCTTGAGCGTCCTGGTAGACCTGCCGATCACGCGGTACCCGCATCAACATCTGCTGCCGCGCGTATGGCAACTGCGGGAAAATCTCAGTGCTTATGACGCGGTCTATGTCGCATTGGCTGAAGCTCTGGATGCGGGGCTACTCACCTGTGCCCAGGCGCGGCGGCGATGGCCCGATCACA
>JANLPX010000327.1:0-2586 GCA_031367485.1 Alphaproteobacteria bacterium
CATTGGGCCCCCAAGGTGACCAATTACGGCTCTGGCGCGCTGTGGAAATACGCTCAGTTGGTTGGACCGGCCCATCTGGGCGCTCTGACCCATCCGGGCATGGCGGGTGAGAGCCACGTCTACGCGGATCTGTAGACCTAGCTGAGCGCGGCCACTCCAAACGCATAGGGATGGCCAAACAGCAGGGCCCCATAGACACCCACCGCGATGGCGATCCGCCACCAGCCGATCTCAGCGATATTGAGTTTTTGACGGCCCGTGAGGATCGCCGCAAAGGGAACATTGGAGGTCTTGGCCGCAAATCCGTCCCAGGTTGCGCCGAGCGCCCGCTTGCGCTTGGCATCAATGCTGGTGGTGCCGAGCAGCGCCAGGAACAGCATGGAGCCAAACAGCACGATGCTGGCCCGGTCTCCGTTAACCAAGAGATGCCCTGTCGCCCATATCGCGACACCCCACAGGAAGGGGTGACGCGTGATCCGCAGCATGCCCTGGATTACATCTTCGCGGTCGAGCGCGCCCTCTTGTCGCACGCTGGTCGGGTTGGGGGTCAAGAGGCCCGGCACGATCAAGAGCATGGAGACCAGCATTAGTCCGATCTGGATATGGCGGGTAACCGGATTTATGTCCCAATAGCTGAGGTTCCAACCTGCTCCGCGCGCGCCTGCATAGGCAAAGCCTAGCCAAACCAAGACGCCGACTGAGGTTAAGGAAAACAGGCCCGTATAAGAATTTTGCCCGATCATGCCTGTCAGGGTGTCACGCAGGCGGGTACCAGAAACCAAGAGGTGCAGAAGAATGAAGGCGAGGGCCGCAGCCAACAGACTGATCATAAGGGACTCCCGTGATGACCGCGCGGAGCCTGTACTTATAGATTTACGCTGTCAAGTATCGGCGATTTCATTCAGGTCGTCGTCGCCGTCAGCGGGTTGGTTCCAGGGGGCGGGGGCAAGGTCGCGGGTCGCGATCACCGGTGCCGCCGCCGACAGTGGCACCGGTGATGGTGCCTGGGGACGACGCAGGATAGCTTCGGTTCGCGCCAACCACCGGTTGGCTTCTTGCACGGCTGCGGCGGAAGACCCGGGAGCTTTGCGGGTTTCATTGCCGGCCTGCCATAGGTCCAGTTCGAAATCGGGATGATGGGCGTCGTCAAAAATCAAGCGCAGGGTCACGCGGCTGGCTTGAGTCACCACCTGTTCGAGGGCCCGACGCGGCTCGCCTCTGAAGGTGCGGGCCACAACATGATGGTCAATGATCAGCTCTGCGCCCATCAGCTCATCGATGCGGTAGATGAGGCACCACGCTCCGGCATCCCAGGCCACAGCGCATAGACCCGTTTTGAAATTCAAGCCCGTGCCGCGGCCCCGACCCGGCGCAACGAGCAAGACGTCAGCCTCTGCGCCCAACACTTTTTTGAAGGCCCGGCGGATCTGGCGCGTTTCATTCAACGTCCACGCGACCATTGAGCCGATCACGGTCAAACCCGCGCCAGCCAAGACTACCAGCAGAGCCAGCCGGACTATCTCATTCATAAGATGACGCTATCGCCGTTTTCGCCTGCCGCAAAGCTCACAGGTCGAGTTCAACCTCGAATGGCACATGGTCGGACGGTTTGTCCCACCCGCGCACGTCTCGGTGGATGCGACAGCCAATCAATTTGTCGGCTGCCTGAGGGGACAGCAGGGCATGATCGATTCGGATGCCGTTGTTCCGCTGCCAGGCGCCGGCCTGATAATCCCAAAAGGTATAGCTCTCAGGAGTGCCGTCCACCGCCATGAAGGCCTCGGTCAGGCCCAGCCATTTTAGGGATCGAAAGGCCTCGCGCGTTTCGGGCCGGAATAGGGCGTCCTGGGTCCAGTTTTCGGGATGGGCGACATCACGGGGTTCTGGGATCACGTTGTAATCGCCCACCAAGGCTAGAGGCTCTTCGAAAGCCAAAAGACTGCGGGCATGGGCGTTTAGTCGTGCCATCCAGCGGAGCTTGTAGGGAAACTTGTCGCCGGAGATGGGATTACCGTTGGGCAGATAGATCGAGGCCACGCGCACGGGATTGGGGCCGGAGACCACAGCCTCAATATAGCGGGCATGGTCGGCCACGCCGTCTTCCAGAAGGTCCTCGCCGGGTAGGCCTCTGCGGATGTCCTCGAGCGGGCGCTTGGACAGAATGGCCACACCGTTATAGGTTTTCTGCCCGTGCACCGCGACATTATAGCCAAGCCGCTCAAAGGCTTCGGCGGGAAACTTCTCGTCGACGCATTTGATTTCCTGAAGGCAAGCGACGTCCGGCTGAGTTTCTTCAAACCAGCGGACGACTGTCTCAAGGCGCGCATTGACCGAGTTGACGTTCCAAGTGGCGATACGCATGGCGGATCCTGTGGCGGTGCTTCTCCGATTTAGCTGTCTGCGACCGCCAACACCACCCCCAAGGGGATAAGGCCAAGCCCGCTTAACATTCGTCTCGACGCAATCTATGGTGTCCGCAGCTTCCCCCAAGCTCAGAGGTTCCATATGTCCAACTATGCTCGCGGACTCCTGTTCGCGTCGGCCGTGCTGATGGCCACACCCGGTGCCGTCATGGCGCAAGGTAAG
>JANLPX010000329.1:0-5522 GCA_031367485.1 Alphaproteobacteria bacterium
TCAGAATGCGGTCGCGCTGATAGTCATGCAGCACAAACAGGAACATCGGAATAGCCGCAGCCCCCACCGCCACCACACCGGCGGCTATCAAACGCCATGAGAGGCCGGCAAGCACCACAACCGAGAGACCCGTTAGCGACAGCAGTACAGCCGTTCCAAGATCGGGTTGTCGGGCCACTAACAGGACTGGGACGCCAATCATGACGGCGGGAATCAGCAGCCACCAGGACAGCCGCGCGCTATCGGCCGAGATGCCGTGATAAAATCGCCCGAGCGCTAAGACGAGGCCGATCTTCATGATTTCTGAGGGTTGAAAGCTGCCAAGCGGTCCCAGGTCCAGCCAACGCCGAGCACCTAACCGAATATCGCCCACCAATGCTACAGCAACCAACAACGCCAATCCGATCCCGTAGATGGGGTAGGACAGCGCGAGCCAAACTCTTAAATCAAACATCGCTAGAGCAATCATCAACAGAAAGAACAGGGCGAACTTGATCAGATGAGACGCTGCCCAAGGCTCCCAACTGGAACCCGCTATCGAGAACATCATTAACGCCCCAGCCCCGGCGATCATGCAAAGTACGAAGCAGAACAACCAGTCGATCTCGCCAAATTTCACTACAAGGCGGTCGCGTTCTCCGGGGCGAGTAAGCGCACTGACGGTCATCTGGCAGTCCCTGGCTCATTCGGCGGCGGTGCGCTTGGAATTGGAGCCTCCGGTGCTACACCTTCTTCCAGAGCATCTGGTCCCAAATCAGGCAGTGGAGCCGGGCGTTCGATCCGCGCCCGCATTTCAGGATCCTTCAACAGTGCAACACGCATAACTTCTCTCGCCCGAGGAGCGGCGGCTGTTGCGCCCCCCAATCCACCATGTTCAATGATCACCGACATGGCGTAGCGCGGACTATCGGTGGGTGCGAAGGCCACAAACAGATTGTGATCCTTGAGCTTCCATTGAACCCCTGCACTGCTGCGTGACGCAACATTATCAAAGCTTCGAACCTGCGCCGTCCCCGTTTTTCCGGCCATCATAATGTCGCCAAGCCCCAATTGGCTCTGTCGGTATGCGGTCCCAGAAACATCGTTGGCCACGGCAATCATACCGCCACGTACGTAATCGATATTGGCCTGGGAAAACGGCAAATCCGGTACATCGGCACCACTAGGCAACTCCTGCCCGCCGATCGACCGGATCAGTCGTGGATTTAGGGCTTTACGGCCATTTGCCAAACGCGCCGTCATCACGGCCAACTGGAGCGCATTCACATTCACATAGCCCTGACCAATACCATAGCTGACACTGTCACCGGGTTGCCAAACAGGTTCGCGCTTGACCGCTTTTCGCTTCCATTCGCGCGAACCAACGACTCCCTTTTTTTGACCCGGAATTCCAAGATCAAAGACCTGGCCAAAGCCAAACGCGTTGGCGGTCTTGGCAATAGGATCGGGGCCGATCCTCAGAGCGGTCTGATAAAAATAGATATCGCAGGAGTTTTTGATCGCTTCATGCATGTTTTGCGAGCCGTGGCCCCCACGACGCCAACAGCGCCACGTGCGTCCACCATAAAACCATCCACCGGTACAATTGACTCGCTGTTCAGGATTCACGCCTGCTTCAAGAGCCGCCAATGCTACCGTCGGCTTGAAGGTCGAGCCGGGCGGATAGAGCCCTGTCATCGCCTTATCTAGCAATGGTTTGCGCTCGTATTGCGAGAGCGCACGGTACTCTGCGCCTGTAAGCCCGCGTACAAATCGGTTGGCATCGAAGCTCGGTGCGGAAAAGAGGCAAAGGACGTCCCCCGACCGGCAATCTAGCATTACAACGGCACCGCTCTCGTCGCCCATAACCTCCATGGCGCGGTTCTGAATGTCATAGTCTAGCGAGAGCTTTATCTCTTTGCCCGGGGTCGCTGCGATGTCACCACCGGGTGCTTGACGGACCTCGCGGCCTCTGGCGTCAACCTCGACCTTCTTCGCACCGGGCCGACCACGTAGATCAAGGTCGAAGGCTTTTTCGACCCCTTGACGCCCAATTCGAAAACTTGGATGCAGCAAGATCGGTTCTGAATTCGGTCCAGTTGAGGTTAGGTCCGTCTTGTTGGCCTTGGCCACATAGCCAATCACATGGCTAAACGCGCCACCGTGCGGGTATACTCGAACCTCGCCCATGTCGGCCGTCACACCAGTCAGCTCTGGAGCACGCACGTTGATGGCTGCGAACTGCTCCCAGGTCATGTCCTCCATGACCGAGATCGGCGTTCGCTTCTGCGCCGTCGAAATATCGTGGGTCAGCCGTTTTTGGCGGGCCTCATCTAGCGGGACAAATTGCGCCAAATCCTTGACTGCCTTTTCGGGATCTGTGCCGTCCTCACGCGATATCAGCAGGCGGAAGTTCGGACGATTGGTCGCCAGCACAATCCCGTTCCTGTCGACGATCAATCCCCGCGGAGGGGTTACCAGCCTGAAATTGAACTGGTTGGATGCTGAGAGCTTCTCATAGCGCGAAGCCTCGAAGAGTTGCAGGTAGGCCAATCGTCCACCAAGGGCCAAAATACCCGAACCCGCTAAGGCCCCGAACAGGAAGGTCCGACGATGGAACTCACCTTGGCGCTCATTGACCTCGGTATAGAAGATGGAGGGTTCGCTCATCCCGATCTTACCTAAACCGGACGTCGGCGTCTTCGAACCGATCAATCAGCAAATGCGCGAAAGGATAGAGCAAGACGGTCGAAAAAATTTGCCACCCGGCTGAGATCAGACTTGGAACGGCTTGGGCCAAAATCTGGGTGAGCAGGAAAGCCGCAAGCTCAGCCACGACACACGCTGCACCATACCAAGCCCACATAATCGCCAAATTCTGACCGGCCAACACGCTGCGCACAGAGAAGATCACACCATGAGCAATCAAAAGCGCGAGAGACCATAGGCCCAGTGGCGATCCCCAGAGCACGTCCATGATCAAACCCACGACGAGGAGCGCAATGGGCGCAAGCACCGAGGGGCGAATTACCGCCCAGGCAAAGGCCAAGACCATCGCGAAAACGGGCTCAGGCAACCGAAGGCCGAAAGGGCGTATTGGAAGCAGAAACAAGAACGTACCAACAAGTGCTACCAGAGTCGGCAAACCGATCCACCAAAGGGGATCCAGTGGTCGGGTCGCTGACCGGCTCAATGCGGTATCTCCAAGACACTTGGGGCAGGAGGCACCGGTACCGCTAAGGCTGGGGCCACAGGAGATTTTGCGGAGCTAGCCTTGGGGTTTGGCCGAATGGCCGCCGCACGAGCGACGGTCGGTGGCGAAAGTCTCGGCAGTCGCTCCGTAACCGCGGGCACCGCAACGATTGGACTTTGAGCTGGTATCAACGCGTTTGGGGCGTCAGAAGACGGTGGGGGCGGTGGTCCCTTATCGAGAGCCTTGGCGTCAATCAACTGTCGGAAATCCTGAAACAGCAGGACCCGGACGTAGTCTATCGCCGCTGAGTCTGATGCCAGTGCGACGCGCCAATGTCCGTCGAGCCCCTTGACCGCCCGGCCTACCGGCAATCCTCGGGGTAAAACTCCACCGTCCCCTGAGGTCAAGACCAGATCATTTTCGATGACCGGCGCGCGCCCCCTCAAATAGTCGAGGCGGGGGTTAGGCCCGCCATCCCCGGTTAGGATAGCCCGCGCGTTGGTGCGATCTATCAAGACCGGTGTCCGTGACGCAACATCGGTAAGCAGGAGAATTCGACTGGCCCCCTGCGTTACCCCAACAACTCTGCCCAATAAGCCGTTCTCGCTCAACGCCGGATTTCCAATCGCGACGCCACGCTCTGACCCGACATCAATCAATCGACTGTTGGCGAAGGGCCCATGCGACTCTGTAACGGCGCGACCGGCTACCATCGGTAAAGGCGGATCGGTCTTGAGACCCAACAGGATCCGGTATCGCTCATTGACGTCTTGCAGTTGGACCGCTCGGTCCCGCCAGCCACGGGCAACCTGCAACTCGGCTTTGAGCCGTCGGTTTTCCGCCATGGCGAAGAAATAAGCGCTCACATTGCCTGCGACATTCCCGCCCCAACGCACCGGCGTTGCCAAAGCGCCGGAAACAGGTGCCGACACAGCGTCGCCCACCTTTCGCGTGACCCCATAGGCCTCCGTCTGAAAGGTTTCGCGACGGTCCGAAAGGATCAATGCGACTGCAGCCACAATGGCCACAAGCAGGGCTGCGGCCGCGCTGAGCACAAGGGGGAGCCTTACCTCACCAAATGGATTGTCGCGTAAGGCCACCTAACAGACAAACTCCCAGAAAACGCAATTCCCGAGCGATTGCGCGCATCAGCCAAGCCTAGGAGATAGATGAGTCCATCACAGTTTTCATCCATTTCGGATGCTCCAGCACCTTGCCGCAGCCAAGAGCAACGCAAGACAAAGGATCATCGGCAACAGTTACTGGCAAGCCCGTGTGATCACGGATTTCTGCGTCGATGCCTCGCAGCAGCGCACCACCACCGGTGAGCATAATACCCTTGTCGGCGATGTCTGAAGCCAGCTCAGGAGGTGTGGCTTCGAGTGCCATCTTTACGGCCTCGACGATCTGGCTGACGGGTTCCGACAGCGCGTCGGAGGCCTGCTTCTCGCTGATCCGTACCTCGCGTGGCACACCTTGCATTAGGTCGCGGCCCTTGACCTCAATGGACAGCCCCTCGCCGTCAGACGGGGCCCGCGCCGTGCCGATTTCTTTCTTAATCCGCTCAGCCGTAGTCTCACCGATCAATAGGTTATGATTACGACGCATGTAGCTGATGATCGCTTCGTCCATCTTGTCGCCGCCGACGCGAACCGAACGTGAATAGACGATGCCCGAAAGTGACAACACGGCGACCTCGGTCGTGCCACCGCCGATATCGACAATCATTGAGCCCGTGGGCTCATGAATCGGCAAACCTGCACCGATGGCGGCGGCCATTGGCTCATCGATCAGCGCGACTCGGCGTCCGCCCGCATTGAGACAACTGTCATTGATGGCCCGCCGCTCCACGGCGGTTGCACCAGAAGGAACGCAAACGATCACCTTGGGATTCACGAAGCCCTTGCGGTTGTGAACCTTGCGGATGAAATACTTGATCATTTCCTCGGCGACTTCGAAGTCAGCGATGACCCCGTCGCGCATCGGGCGGATGGCTTCCATATGGCCGGGGGTGCGGCCCAGCATCTGCTTGGCATCCACGCCCACGGCATGAACAATTTTCCGACCCCCGACGTTGCGCAAGGCAACCACGGAAGGTTCATTCAAAACAATACCTTTGCCCTTCATATAGATGAGGGTGTTGGCGGTTCCGAGATCGATGGCGATATCGTTCGAGATGGCGCCGAAAAAGGACGAAAACATGCTGGACCTTGGAGGGTGTTCGCGATGACGCCACGCGTCAGCGGTTCAGGTCCGTGTGCCCTGCCAATGGGTTGATTTCAAGGCCTATTCGCGGCCAGCGCCATTCGATACAAGATATCTCGCCTGACAAGGTAGTTCCACCACCTCG
>JANLPX010000330.1:0-3687 GCA_031367485.1 Alphaproteobacteria bacterium
CAGCGTGCGCAGGCGCTGTTGTCAGACGCCGACCTACTGGCAGAACAGGGGCGTTTTGCGGAGGCTGTCCATTTGATTTTGGTGCGCAGCGTCGACGACTTTGCTGGCCACCGCCCTGGCATTGTCAAGCCCGCCTTGACCAGCCGCGATCTGGCTGACCTGGAGGCCATGCCGCCGCAGGCCCGGAGCGCCTTTTCCCAGATTGCCCAGGTGGTGGAGCGCAGCCTGTTCGGTGGACGCGAAGTTGATGCGCAGCGGTTCGCCGCATGTCGCCAAGCCTATCATGACTTCGCCTTGGCCGAGCGCTGGCGATGAGCGAGCGCCACGACGCCAGCCCGTTCTCACCGAAGACCACATTGGCTTTGGTGCTGGTTGGGATATTCGCATTTTCAGGGTTCACGGTGTTGTCGGTCTATGCGCCTGATCTTCGGAGCGGCAAGGATGGCGGAGCCCACGCCCTATCGACGTCGGCAGTTGGCTTTGCTGGTGCAGTGATCTTGCTCAAAGCGCAGGGCGTGCCTGTGGTGGTTAGCCGCTCACCCCTGACGAAGGTGAGCGCGGGACGGCCCCTTCGCGTGCTAACCCCCCCGCCCGAGGCCAGCGAACAGGCATTGAAGGCCTATGATCGCAGTGGCCCCCTGCTGGTGGTGCTACCGAAATGGGCGGTGTCGCCGAACCTGACTCACACGGGCTGGGTACGCAAGATCAACCTTATCGGAGTCGGGGCTCTGATGCCGCTGAAGGCGCTCGGCGCGCCGGGGGTGATGTACAATCGGACAGATAGTTCGTCGGTAGTGTTGCACAGTGTTGCGGCACCATTTGGCGATGGCACCTATCTGCCCGTTGGAAAAGTAGACCGACTACAAACCATTATGGGCGGCGATTGGCGGCCGATCCTGGTGGATCAAGAGGGTCGCAGTGTTCTGGCGCGATGGGGCGACACGCCGCTTGTCGTTCTCGCCGATCCTGATCTGCTCAATACACAGGGGATCAAGAGCTTGGATAAGGCGCGGGCGGGCCTGGCCATTCTAGAGGCTCTGCATGGCGACGATGGTGTGGCCTTTGACGTTTCGCTGAACGGCTTCACGCGGTCGCGCAGTGTCTTGCGGCTGATGTTCGAGCCACCGTTGGTGGGCGCAACTCTTTGCCTGCTGGCTATGGCTCTGCTGATGGGCTTGCACGCTGCAACGCGGTTCGGCCCGACGTTGAAACCAGGCCGCGCCTTTGCCCTGGGCAAGCGCGCCTTGATCGATAACTCGGCAGATCTCATTCGGGCCGCCCACAAAGAACACGAGCTGACTTTGGCGTATGTCACCCTTACTCAAACGCGGGTCGCCAAGATGGTTGGTGATCGTGAGGCGGATGCCGATCAACGTGTGACTAGACTGAGCCGCTTAGAGCAAGGTCGGCAGACCAGCGATAAGCTAAGTGATCTCATCGTCGCGGCGGGTAAGGCCACCGATCGCGGCGAAAGCCTGTCCGTGGCGGCTAAACTCTTTCAGTGGAAATCGGAGATGACCCGTGACCGTCGATGACGTGAAGACCAAAGCCGATAGCATTCGTCGCGAGATCGCCAAGGCGGTGATCGGCCAGACCGATACGGTGAACCTGATGCTGACCAGCCTATTGGCTGGCGGGCACATTCTGCTGGAGGGACCGCCGGGAACAGCCAAGACCTTTCTGGCCCAGTGCTTTGCACGGACCTTGGATTTAGAATTCGGTCGGGTTCAGTTTACCCCCGATCTGATGCCTGCTGACATTGTCGGGGCCAATATGTTCAACTTCCAAACCAGCACTTTTACCCTCAATCCCGGCCCCGTGTTCTGTGACCTGCTGCTAGCCGATGAGATCAACCGTGCGCCGCCCAAGACTCAGGCAGCCCTCCTGGAAGCCATGCAAGAGCGCAAGGTCACCCTGGACGGAAAATCACATTCCCTGAGCAAGGGGTTCATGGTTGTGGCGACCCAAAACCCTCTGGAACAGCAAGGCACCTATCCGTTGCCGGAGGCCCAGCTGGACCGTTTTCTGTTCAAGCAGGTGCTGCAATATCCCAGTCGCGAGGAAGAGCGGATCATCATTGCGACCCATGGCTTGCGGAGTGGACAGGCCGATCCGGCGGCCATGGGCGTGGCCCAAGTTGCCGACGCCAAATGGGTAGCTGACGCCGCCGACACGGTGGCCGGCATCCGCCTAAGTGATGAGATCATCGACTATGTTCTCGACCTTGTTCGCGCTACGCGTGAGACAGCCGACCTTCAGAGTGGGGCATCCCCTCGAGCGGCCGCCATGCTGGCCCTGGCGGCGAGAGCACGGGCGGTGCTGGATGGCCGGGACTATGCGATTCCAGATGATGTCAAAGCTTTGGCCCTGCCGGCATTACGTCACCGCGTGATCCTGTCACCCTCTGCCGAGATCGAGGGGAGGCATGTGGACCAGGTGGTCGCCTCGCTGATCGAACAGACGCAGGCTCCGCGATAAGCGATGGTCTATCCGACGCGCCTTGCCATTCTTATCGCCCTGGCCGGTGCGCCGGTGGTGCTGCTGATAAGTGTGGTAGCGCCCCAGGCTTGGACCTTGGGCGCGGCCTGGGCCCTGACGGCGTGCTTGTTGGTTCTGGTGGACGGGTGGCTGGCGGCCTCGCCGGGCAGCGTTGAATTGGACATGACCCTACCGGCATCTTTGGGGGTTGGTGTGACGGCGGAAGCGGTCGTTTCGGCAAGGTTTGCTGGGACAGCCCCGCGTAGGCTCGACATTGCCTTGGGCGCGAATGATCGGTTGGCGACCACGGGATTGCGATCCGTTGTCGCCGTGGTCTCAGGTCTTGCCGAGGCCCGGATCGGACTGGCCAGCCAGCGACGCGGTGAGGCGGTGGTGGAGAGCCTGTGGGTGCGGTGGTGTGGTCCCCTTGGGTTGGCTTGGGTTCAAAGGCGCGACCAGACTAATCGGATGTTCCCCATCACACCAAATATTCAGGGCGTGCGCGATGAAGCGCTGCGGCTATTTTCCCGCGACACCACTCTAGGCATCAAAGCCCAGATTGAGCGTGGAGATGGCAGTGAATTCCACGCCCTGAAAGAGTACCAGACCGGCATGGATCTGCGCGCCATCGACTGGAAACAGAGTGCACGGCACGGCAAGCTAGTGGGTCGAGAATATCGTGCGGAACGCAATCATCCGGTGATCCTGGCCCTGGATACCGGGCGACTGATGTGTGAACCCCTTAACGGGATACCACGTCTCGATCATGTGATTAACGCCGCCCTATTGCTGGCCTTTGTCAGCTTGAAACTCGGCGACCGAGTTGGCTTGTTTGCCTTCGACGCTAAACCGCGCGTCGCCAGCGGTGTCGCCAATGGAGCCGGGGCATTCCCCATTCTGCAGCGGCTGGCCGCAGGGATCGACTATTCTACCGAGGAGACCAACTTTACCTTGGGCCTGACCACTCTGGCCGGGCAACTGGATCGCCGGGCTTTGGTGGTGGTGTTTACTGACTTTGCCGACCCCACGAGCGCCGAACTGATGCTGGAGAACGTCACGCGACTGTTACGGACCCATTTGGTGATGTTTGTGGTGTTGCGGGACGCGGAGTTGGAGGGCCTGGCCGACCACGAACCGCGCGAAGCCGACGACGTGACCCGCGCTGTGATCGCTGGAACCTTGCTGCAGCAGCGGGAGGTCGTAATCAAT
>JANLPX010000379.1:0-17272 GCA_031367485.1 Alphaproteobacteria bacterium
ACCCCCGCATGCCAAGCTCGCCGCTCCTCGGCCACCAGCCCAAACACGCGCCCGTCTTCCTCGACCAGATAGTGCGAACTAACCTTGGCCGCCGGGTCGCGCAGCCGCGCCAGCGCGCCCTCCCCGGTCTGCATGCCGGTATAGTGCAGCACAATCATATCGGGCGGCGCTTTGCGCAGGTCAAAGTTCGGCGAGGGGGCGGCGATCACGGTCATGCTCCGTGATTATGGCCAGCGGTTCCTAATCGCAACCACAAGCGCCGTTAGCTGGTTACGCCGCAGGGCGATCACCAACACCCCGGCCAGGGCCAAGGCGGTCCCCATGGCAATCCTCAGGTCGAACTGATCACCGGTCAATGCGACACCCATGGCGATGGTGGCGAGCGGCGTCATCAGGGTCAGGGGCGAAATCAGCGTGGCCTCATACCGCTGGATCAGCCCGTAATAGAGCGTGTGACCGACCACCGAAACGAACAGCCCAGAGAATAAAACCGCCCCCCAGAAGGGCCAGCCCGCCACCTGAGCCGCCGCAAACTGCCCGGGCTCAAAGATCAGGGTGAAGGCCAGGGTCGGGACCAGCGAGGACAGCCCCACCCAAGCCTGAAACTGCAAGGGCTTCACCCCCACCATCTGCTTCATCATCACCGCCCCGATTGAGCCGAGGGTCGAGGCCGCGACCACAAACAGTAATCCCGTTGAGATCGAAAATCCGTGCGGGTCCCACATCACCAACAGCACCCCGGCCAGGGTCAGGCCCATCCCCACCAGCCGTCGCCCGGTCAATCGCTCGCCCAAGATAAAGAACGACAGCAGGGTGGTGATCGGCACCCCCAACTGACTGACAATGGCCACGCCAGAGGGACTGGCAGTCTTCAAACCCATGAACACCAGGGCAAAGGTTCCCCCGCCCATCAGCAGGCCCACCACCATCAACCGCCACAGCGGACGCGGCGCATGACGCAGCCAGGGAAAGGTCACCGCCAACACTACCGCAAATCGCATGGAGGCATAGAACATCGGCGGCACCCCCAAATGGGTCACCACAAATTTCGACACGATATTGTTCGTCGCCCAGACGACGCAGACAAACGCCAGCAGAGCAAAATCGCGAAAGGGCATGATGGGGGCTTAGGCCGGGTTGAGGACCCGCCGCAAACCCTTTCCACCCACTAGCTCACCAAATGCGAGGTATCAGCCGAAATCGCACGGTTTCGCGATAGGCGGTATAGCCGGGTAGGTCACGGATCAACAACCTCTCCTCCGACGAAATCCGCCAAACGATACCGATCACTAGGAACAGGGCGCTGATCAGTCCCCACCAGGACCCCAGCGCAAGCGGCGTGGCGAAAATCAAGATCAAGCCGCCCGAATACATCGGGTGCCGGACCACTCCATATACCCCGGTCGAGACCACTCTCTGCCCCTCACTGACCTCCACCGTGGCCGAAGCGAAGCTGTTCTGCCGATAGACTTGGTAGATGATGGCAAACCCGGCAATCACAAGCACGTCTCCAGCGAGGACCCAAACTGCCGGAACCTGCGACCATCCCCATCGATGATCGAGCGCGGGCATCAAGATCAAACTCAAGAAGCACATCGCGTTGAAGGCTTGTATCCGCCGCTGCTCCGGGTCCTTTTCGGCTGTTGGACCACCAGCAGACCGCCGCGCCAGCAGCGCTGGGTCATGCCGCCAAAGATAGGCCGTCAGCCAAACGCTGGCTCCGAGGAAAATCGCTAAATAGACCCAAGCCTGCCAATAGTTCCACGTGCCGGCAGGCAGGAAAATCAGGCCCAGCATGATCAGCGTCAGAAAGGCAAACCCTCCAAACACCAGCCGCGCCGTGGCGTTCATGGTATTGCTCCTCAGATCAGCGCGGCCAGGATGGACACGCTTGCCTTCGATTGACAAGCTGTCGCGTCACCCACTCCGGAGCTCACATCACAATGACCACAAGCCCGTTCCTTGGCCCCGATGTCCACGATCTGGGCGCGGCATATATCGATGCCTCGGCGCGTCTATTCGGCCAGGTTGAGATTGCAGCAGGGGCTTCAATCTGGTGCAACGTCGTCGTCCGCGCCGAGAGTGACCGCGTGGTCATCGGGCCTCGAACCAATGTCCAAGATTTCGTGATGATCCATGTGGGCAGCAGCACCGGTACCGTAATCGGGGCCGATTGCTCCATCACCCATCACGTCACCCTGCACGGTTGCACCATAGGCGATGCCTGCCTCATCGGAATCGGTGCCACGATCATGGACGGTTGCGTGATCGGTGAAGGCTCAATCATCGCGGGCGGTGCCTTCCTGAAAGAGGGCACGGTCATTCCGCCCCACTCCATCGTCATGGGCTCGCCAGGCACCGTGACCAAGACCCGCGACAACACCATCGCTAACCGGATGAACGCCTTCCTCTACCATCGCAACGCCCAAGCCTACGCGGTCGGCGACTACCGCCTGTGGTCTAAGGACAGCTTCAGGGTCGAAATGATGGCCGAGCGCCAGAGGCTCATGGTCGCGGTTGGATGAGCCAGACTCGTGTCGTTTCAGACCGAGATCTCGTCACCCCTCATTGGTGGATTGCCTTTGCCGGTGTTGCGAAGGAGTCTAACCGCCTCGGGTATATCTGCCCGCGCCGCTCTCTCAGCGAAATAGGTCTCCGTCCGAAGCGCCGACAATTTTTCTGCAACAGCGACATTGATCAATTGATTCAAGGCCACGCCTTCCGATGCTGCGAGTTTGCGCGCCTCATCCAGCAATGATGGCTGAAGCCTCAGAGCGAAGTTGCTTGTTCTCATGATCCCGTCTCCAATCGCATTAGGGCTTGGCCCGGTGTCAAGACCTCCACACCAAACCTACCGGCGACTCCAGTGAAGTCTCGCAAATTGAAAGTCACGATGGCGTCGGCTTGTCCGTTCACCGCTGTCTCCAAAACCATATCATCATCTGCATTGCGAACCGCTGGCCGCCAATGGAACGCCAGTCGAACCGGATCGGCGGTGGCGGCAATCGCATCAAGCACGGCGCCGACCTCGCCCGACGACAGACCCGACGCCATGAGGTGTTCAGGCCTAGTCAATACAGCTTCATATTCAATCAACATGGGCGTTGAAACCAACATCACGAACCGACGCTCCAATCCCGCGATCAAAAGACGGTTCGACGCGCCCGCTGAGCTCCGCACAGCTGCAACCAGAGTCGCGGTGTCCAAAAGCCAGCGCATCCTCTATCGATACAATATTGCATACGATATTGCAAATCGAGAAACTCGCCTCATGGTCGCGGTTGGATGAGCCAATCCATAATCTCAGCGTTCAATTCGCGCGGATAGGTGTGGCTGAGATCGGCGATCTCGCGATAGGTCACGTCAGCCCCAGCCGCGCTCAACGCCGAATGTGCCTCCCGCGCCATGTCCACCGGGAACATCCAGTCGAGCACCCCGTGCCCGATGAATATAGGCAACCCAGAGAGCCTCTCTGGATCGGCGATCTGAGCCAACATGGGATGAAAGGCCGCCGCCACCGGTGCCAAGTGGGTGAAGGGCGAACCTGACTCTAACCCCGACACATAGCTAAACGTCCCGCCATCGCTCATGCCAGTCAGCAAGCGCCGCGACGGATCGATGTTCCACTGGCCCGACACGAAATCCAACATCCGCGCCAGGTTGGGCGTATCCCGGTCTGTGCCAGATATTGCCCAGGTCTCTCCGACGGCGGTCGGTGCGATCAGGATCGCGCCTTGACTACGCGCGTCCCGCAGCCAACTCCACAGGAACCCGCGCCCGCTTCCCCCGCCGCCATGCAGGGCCACGATCAGCGGTGCAGCCAGCTCCGGCGCATAGGTTTCCGGCACATAGAGTGAGAAGCCGCCCCGCGCGCCCGGCTCATTATCAAAATGCGCCACGCCGACGTCGTCGCGACCCGAGCCCAGAGCGAGGCGTTCTAAAAGGTCCGCATCACCCCGCATGGCATTCTGAAGGAAATATCGACTGATGGGAGCCATCTGAGCCGCGAAGGGATAGAGCGCCTCTTCGGCCAGCGGCAAACCGCGCAGGGCGCGATAGGCTAGGCGTGTCCCATCCCCCTGCTCCGCCGCCTCGCGCAGCCGTGCAAATGACGTGAGCACCTGGTCGCTGGAAGTCTCCAGTGCAGTTCGCAGATCGACAAGATGATCGGGCCAACCTGAGAGCCTGTGCCTTGCCTCAGCTAGGGCATCCTCCGGGTAGCCAACAGCCCCGATCAATTCACGGAGATCGGCTGGATTGAAGTGTCGCGCTACAAACCCAAGGACTTCCAGACTTTGAAGCAGCGCCGGAACCAGCACCTTCAGGTCATCCAGCTCCGGATCGGCCACCGAGCCTAGGCGACCTTGCCCAGGCTCAGGCCTTCGTAGCGGGCCAGATAGTGATCGGTCGAGCCAAACGCACCCTCGATCATCGTCGCGCGCTTGAAGTAGTGCCCAATCGCCATTTCGTCGGTCATGCCCATGCCGCCGTGCAGCTGGATGGCGTTCTGGCCCACGAACTTGCAAGCCTTGCCGATCTGCACCTTGGCCGCCGAGGCTGCCTTGGCCCGTTCGTCAGCGACTTCACCGAGCTTGATCGTCGCCATATAGGTCATCGAAATCGACTGCTCGACCTGGATGAACATGTCGACCATCCGGTGCTGCAACACCTGGAAAGACGAGATCGGTTGGCCAAACTGCTTGCGCTGTTTGGTATATTCTAGAGTGCCTTCATGCAACTTGCGCAGCACACCGCAGGCTTCCGCACAGGTCGCGGCCAGGGCCTCGTCTAGCACCTGCTCCACCAAAGCCAGGGACTGACCTTCGGGTCCGACTAGGTTCTCGGCAGGCACCGACACGTTCTCGAGATATACTTCCGACGCCCGGAACCCATCGACAGTGGGATAGTCCCGCGTGGTTACGCCCTTGGCATCCTTGGGCACGATGAACACTGACACGCCGTTGGCCTCGCGCTGCGACCCACCGGTCCGCGCCGTGACGATCAGGTGCGTCGCATAGGGGGCCGAAATCACCACCGCCTTGTGGCCGTTCAGCACATAGGATCCACCGTCCTTCTTGGCTGTCGTCTTCAGGTCGCTGAGATTGTAGCGGCCCTGGGGCTCGGCATAGGCAAAGGCGATGATCGCTTCGCCGGCGATTATCTTGCCAATCAGCTCGTCGGCCGCAGCCGGCTTGCCGTGTTTCAGGAAACCGCCGCCGATCACCACCGTTGGCAGGTAGGGTTCGACCACCAGGGCCTTACCCAATTCTTCCATTACCACCATATTTTCAGTGGGCCCGCCGCCCAGGCCGCCCTGGTCTTCCGAGAACGCTGCGCCCAAAATGCCCAGCTCGTCAGCAAAGGCTTTCCACACCTCCGGACGCCAGTTGGGCTCTTTGGCCAGGGCCGCACGGCGCTGATCGAAGCTGTAATGATCGGCCAGATAGCTGGCGACTGTGTCGCGGAGCATCGACTGTTCGTCGGTAAAGCTGAAGTCCATCTGGTTTCCCCGCATAGGTGCGCCGCCCCGTTGCGGCGGGGCGGCTTAGGTTTGTCGTCTTTAGGTCTTAGAGGCCCAACACCATCTTGGCGATGATATTGCGCTGGATCTCGTTGGAACCGCCATAGATCGAGGTCTTGCGACCATTGAAATAGTCACCCGCCGTGTCCAGCGCATGCAAGGGTCCGACACCGGAATTGTGGCCAGCCTCACCCAAGAACGGCGCGCCGTAATGGCCTGACGCCTCCAGGGCCAGCTCATGCAGGCGTTGCTGAATCTCGGTGCCCTTGATCTTCAGAATCGAGCTTTCGGTCCCGGGGCCCTTGCCGCTGCTCTCGCCCGCTAGGGTGCGCAGTTCGGTATATTCCAACGCCGTCAGGTCGATCTCCAGCTCAGCAACCTTGCGCTTGAAGAAAGCGTCGGCCAGCAGCGAACTACCGGCATCCGACATCTCCGTCGAGGCCATCTGGCGTACCCGCTCAAGCCCGCGCTTTGACCGTGCGACTCCGGCAATACCTGAGCGCTCGTGGGCCAGCAAAGCTTTGGCGCAGGTCCAGCCCTGGTTTTCATGGAAGATACGGTTCTCGACCGGCACCTTCACATTGTCGAGGAACACGTCATTGACCTCATGACCGCCCTCCAGTGTCGTGATGCGACGCACCTCGATGCCTGGGCTCTTCATGTCGATCAGCAGGAACGAGATGCCCGCCTGCGGCTTGGAATTAGGGTCCGTGCGCACCAGGAAGAAGCCCCAGTCAGCGTGCTGGCCCAGCGTGGTCCACGTCTTTTGACCGTTGACGATGTAGTACTCTTTGCCGTCATCGCCCGTGATCCGCTCTGCCTTGGTCTTCAAGGATGCGAGGTCTGATCCAGCGCCTGGCTCGGAATAACCCTGACACCACCACACTAGTCCGTCACGGATGCCGGGCAGAAACTTCTCTTTCTGCTCAGGCGTACCAAAAGTGTAGAGCACCGGGGCCAACATCGCCACGCCGAAGGGCAGGATGCCAATGGTGTCGGCGCGGGCCTGTTCTTCTGACCAGATGTACTTCTGGGTCGGCGTCCAATCGGTGCCGCCAAGTTCCTTGGGCCAGGACGGCGTCGACCAGCCCTTCTTGGCCAGGATGCGGTGCCAGGAGAAATAATCCTCCTTGCTCAAAGTCTCGCCCCGCTCCTGTTTATCGCGCAGGGCTTGGGGATAGTTCTGGGCGATGAAGCTACGGGCTTCTTCACGAAAGGCATTGTCGGCGGCGGAAAAATCGAGGTCCATGGGGAGGCTCCCTGCGGTTTCGCTTACACTGTATGGTGTAGGCCCTGGAACATAATCAAAGCCCTTGGATTTGGGAAGATGACGTTTACGTAAACGTCAATAAAAATCGATACCCTACGGCAACTTGAATTGCATCGGAATGCGGATCTTGCCCTTCGAGATTCGCCGATCATTCGGCTGAACATGAAACGTACGCACGAGTTTCACGGCAAAGGCACCGACGTTCGCCCCGGCAGGTGACTCCGAAATCGCGTGGCAATCACGCAAGCGGCCGACCTTGGTGACCACGCACTCCACCACCGCGCGGCCCTGTTCGGGTGGTGGCGGATGATAGGCCAGCCTAGGCCGCCAGGGCCAAAAGTGGCTTCTGCCGCGCTGCTCGCCAGCCCGGGAATATTCCGCCCACCAGTCCAATGACGAGAGCCAGTGTCACGGCTTGACCGATAATCTCCGGTCCGATCTGGATACGGAACGCCACCTGTGTGAACCCCGCGCCCAACGTCGAAGCCGAAAGCCCATTGAAGCCCACCGCGCAAATCGCCACCCCGAGCAAGGCCCCCAAGGCAGAGAGCACCAGGGCCTCAACCATTGTGCCCATAAAAGCCGAGAACCCAGAAAAGCCGATAACCCGCAGTGTCGCGATCTCGGCCGCGCGGTTCGACACCGACGCATACATCGTATTCAGCGCGCCAGCCAAAGCCCCGATAGCCATCATGATCCCCAGCGGCCAACCGAAATATTTGATCAACAAGCCTGAGCGTTCCGCCTGTGCGGCGAAATAGGCCTGCTCGCTTTGCGCCTTCAACTGCAGACGTGGCTCGGTTTTGGCATAGGCCACAAAGGCTGGCATCGCCGCTGGGCTGGTCAGCACCACCCGCGCCGTCTGAAACGAGGTCCCTCGGTTGAAGAGGCTTTGGACAACCGGGGCATCGGCCCACAGCTCAGACTCAAACACGGTTCCGGGGGCCTCGAACACACCAACCACCCGCCAAGTCTGCGCACCGAACCGGACGGTTTTGCCCATCTCGAAACCCTCAAACTCGCGCAGCAGGCCCGCACCCACAACGATCTCGTTTGATCCTGGTGAGAACATGCGACCCTCTCGGATCTTGGCTTGCTTGCGCACCAACAAGCCGTTGGGTCCGATCCCTCGCAGGGGCATATTAGCCTTGGTGCGGGACGACTTCTTGATCCCGTCGACCACCAACATCAGCTCTGGCGAAACCATAGGCCGCCCGTCAGGCCCAGCACGAACGCCCGGACCCTGAGCCAGCAAATCCACTTGGTCTCGCGACAGGGTGCTGTTCAATTCGGCTTCGGAGCCCTCGCGCAGGACGATCGCCACATCTGCAGCACCAGACCCCTTCAGAGTTTGGTTGAAACCGTTTGCCAGAGACAAGAACCCCAGCAAGACCGCCACCACGAGTGCAATCGACACCACAGTGGCCAATGACATCCATAGACGTTGCGGGATCGACCGCACATTCATGGCGATCACCGACCGCGTTTGACTCATCAAACCCATCGCAGGTCTCCCTATCGCCGGTTCAGAGCATCAACGATGCTCATACGCAAAGCCGAAACCGCCGGGATCGCACCGGTCAATAAACCCAGTGTCAGGGCCAACAAGAGGCCGACAACCGCCACCAGCGGCGGTAAGGATAGATCGCCGAACTGGGTGCCAGCCGGCGATTTGGCCAGTCCTTTGAGGACAATAGCCGACACCCCCAAACCCAAGACCGCGCCAAGGGTCGACAACATCAACGCCTCGCCCAAGACCATGCGCAACACGCGCGGGCTGGAGAAGCCAAGGGTCTTCATCACCCCAATCTCCTTGGTCCGCTCGCGCATCGCCGAGACCAGTGTGGTGCTGACAATCATCAAGATCGCCGCAAAGGCCGCCGCCACCACCATGCTGACGATGAAGTTCAAATCACCAGCCTGTTTCAGGAATGCCCGGGCAAAGGTCTTTTCGTCCACCGTCGAGGTCTCGGCCGGCGAATTGGCAAAGGTGGCGTCAATGGCCTTAGCGACCCGATCATTCAGATCAGGCGAAGCTGTGCGGACCGCAACATTGCCGATCTGATCTCGACCAAACGTCGTCGTCTCGTTGATATAGTCATAGTGGAAATAGAGCGCTGTCGTCGAATCGGTTGGCTTGGCTCCCGTGAAAATCCCACTGATCTTCATGTCCCAGCTGCGGCGGCCGTCAGCCTTCACATAGATATTCGAGCTAATCGGCACAGTCTGGCCGACCTTCCAGCCGTACTGGTCGGCAAGGGCCTTGCCGACGATCACGCCGGTACGCTCAGCGATGAAGGATTTGCGTTCGGCGTCGGTCAGCCGAACATCATTGGCGTAGAGGTCCATATAGGTCTCGGGATCCACGGCAAAACCGACGAAACGGCTCTTTCGCTGATCCTGATAATAGGCCCCGAACCAACTGGAATGGGTCACACCGGTAACGCCTGGGATCGCTGCGATCCGGTTCACATAGGCAATCGGCATGGGTTGGGTGAAATTGATCTTATTGGATACGATCAGCCGCTCGGCCGAAGACCCGCTCTCTGTGGCCTGGTTCAACGCCACATTAAGACTGGTCAGCATGCCGAAAATCAGGAATGCCATGAAGATCGAAACCGTCAGCAGGATGGTCCGCAGCGGCTTGCGGAACAGGTTTTTCCGGATGAGATCGAAATCGGTCATGCCACGATCTCGGCAAAGCTACCCTTGTCTAGGTGCAGAGTGCGTTTGGCGAATCGCGCTGCTTCAGGATCGTGCGTCACCATGACGATGGTCTTGCCCATCTCAGTGTTCAGTTGCTGCAGGGTACGCAAAATATCATTGGCCGTTGTGCGATCCAGATCGCCGGTCGGCTCGTCGCACAGCAAAAGCTTGGGGTCTGACACGATGGCGCGGGCGATTGCTACCCGCTGCTGCTGCCCACCCGATAGCTCTTTGGGTTTATGCTTAGCCCGGTCCGAAAGCTCGACGATCTTTAGCGCCGTCTCGACATTCTCGCGACGCTTCTTAGCCGGCAATGACGTCAGCATCAGCGGCAGCTCGACATTTTGCGCCGCCGTCAACACGGGCATCAGATTATAAAACTGGAAGATAAAGCCGACGTTTCGCGCACGCCACGCCGCGAGTTTACCCTCGGAATAGCCATCAATCCGCTCGCCATCGAAAATGATCTCGCCGCCATCACAGCGGTCTGTTCCACCCAGTAAGTTAAGCAGTGTCGTCTTGCCCGATCCGGACGGACCCATAATGGCTACGAAGTCGCCCTTCTCGATGGACATGGTCAAGCCATCGAAAATTGCGATGCCTTCTTTGCCGCGGCGGTAGTTTTTGGTGACTTTGTTCAGCTGGATCAGCGCGCTCATAAAGGTGTCCTGCTAGCCCGGTTCAAGTACGATTTTCGAGGAAGGTGACTTTCACTGCCATCTCCGGAAGTATTCTAACGTCCTTAGAGTCAAACCCGATGCGCACCCGCACCGTGGCCTTGTCGCGACTAGCTGTCGGTATTTTAGCAATGACATGGGCCTGCAATACCGTGTCGGGAAAGGCGTCGAGTACAGCTTCGACCTTCTGCCCCACCGTCACCCGGCCAATATAGGCCTCGTTAACGTCGACTTCGATTTCTAGACTATCCATGTCGACAAGGGTGCAGATACCGGTTCGCGTGAACCCGCCACCGGCCGATAGAGGCGAGATGATTTCACCTGGCTGCGCGGCTTTGTCGATCACAATGCCGGTAAAGGGGGCCCGGATCTCATATTTGCTCAGTTGCACGCGCGAGCGGTTTGAGTCCGATGTCGCTGCGACCAGTTGCGCGCGCGCGAGGTCTTCCTGTGCTGCCGCGACCTTGGCTTTCAGCATGACGCCCTGCACATTGGCTTCGCTAATATAGCCGGTCTTGGCCAAGGCCTGCGCACGCGCCAGATCGCGCTGAGCCTGGGCATACTGGACTTGGGCTGAATTCAACGCCGCCTGTGCCGAAAGCGCCCTCGCATGGGACGAGGCGGCGTCAACTGCGGCAAGGGAACCGTCAAGGATCGCCAAGACTTGACCGACTTGAACGGCCTGGCCTTCCTCAACCCGAACTTCGACAACGCGCCCCGTCACCTCGGCAGCCACCGTCGCGCGCGTGCGGGCCACCACATAGCCAGAAGCGGTCAATCCACCCGCCGGGGACCGCACACTTCCGGGGCTGGGTTGAGTTTGAGCCGTCTGAACCGGAAGGGGTTTGGCTTTGGGCGCAGGTTTTGCCAACCAACCTATGGCCCCGCCAAGCAAAATGCAGCCGACGATGAGCGCGGTCACCACAACAGGCGATGTACGCTTGGCTCCAATCTCAAGGTCATCGCCTGACCGATCGATGCTCAGCGATCGCAAGAGTTCAGACTTGTTCTCACTCAAGGCGAATTTACCCCTTAGCGCAGCGGACTCCCTTGGCGGCGTAATATCCTGCCCAATGCCCGCCTTTAGCATGGCGTCGGACGACGATGTTCGCAACTCCCCCGCCACAGACTAACCGAATCTGGCACTTGCGCGTTGGTCCAACTGCACCCCACCCTGGCCATACCCAAGACGGAACATCTATGCCTCGTATCCTGACCTACAATGTTCACCGGTGCGTCGGCACAGATCGAAAGCTGGATGTCGGACGCATAGCCGATGTGATCGCTGCCTTAGAGCCCGACATTGTCGCACTTCAGGAGCTGGACGTTGGGCGATCACGGACAGGCGGGGTCGATCAGGCCCACGAGATTGCCCGCCGTCTTGGGATGGGGTTCCGTTTTCATCCCGCGTTGGTTGTCGAGGACGAGCTTTACGGAGATGCTATCCTGACCGCCCTTCCTGAGCGGTTGATCCGCGCCGCCGCCTTGCCAGGATATCCCCGAATAACACGCTTGGAACCGAGAGGGGCTCTATGGATTGCGGTGGATATCAGGGGAAAAACCGTCAATATTATCAATACTCACCTAGGTCTTGTCCCCGCTGAACAACGCCTCCAAGCTACTGCGTTGTCAGGCCACACTTGGCTGGCCGACCCTCGGTGCACAGGTCCAACTGTATTGCTTGGCGACTTCAATGCGACTGAAGGGTCGAGTGTTTACCGCACGCTGACGGCCAAACTGACCCCCGCGCGCAAGCTCGTCGCCACCAACATCAACACGGCGACGTTCCCCTCCGGTCTGCCCCTATTGGCCATAGACCATGTATTTGTCAGTCGCGAAATTGCTGTCCAGCAGGTCACTGTCCCGCGTTCTACCCAGCTCCGGGTCGCCTCTGACCATTTGCCGCTTGTTGTCGACTTCGATCTCAGGATTTCTGACGCGGCATGAGCGGCAGCGTCCAATTCCGGGGCCTGAACATGCCGCCCTCGCCCAAGGCCCGCGTCTGTTGATAGAGTCGTTTCTGACGACGACCGGGATGCCAAGAGTCAGCCACCTCCACCGGGTCGCCGAGATGGGTAGCGGCAATGAACTGACCAAACGGCGTAAGTTTCATTGGTTCAATGCGACGCAGGCGGTTTTTCGCATTTTGGCTCTCTAAAGCCGGGATCATTGCACCCAGCTGCCCTCGCGCCTTGGTGACACGGTCTCCACTGACACCCAGAAAGTGACCTATCGCGCGGTCACGGAAGGCACCAAACGCCAATTGGTCTGCGGTCGAATTCGACTCAAATGCCAATTCACATTCAGTATCAAATCCGCCAGATCGATTATTTAGATTGGCCGATCCGATCCTCACAAGGTCATCATCTATGACCGTCACCTTAGAGTGCACAATGATCGGACTACCATCCTCCGTCGTAGGATAAAGGGCTCGAAAGCGGTCGAACAGGTCGGCGGCCCGTAGCCGTTCCAACATGTTGGAACGTGCTCGGTCCATACTCAGGCGGTCAAACCACGATGGACTGGAACCCGTCGAGACCAGGATCACTTCCGGGCCGTCCGGCTCAGCTAGCCGTTCAGCGATGGCCTCTACAGCGACCGGCGATGCAAAGTACTGATTTTCTAGGTAAATCAATTTCTTGGCTGAATATATTGACTCCAAGCTGAGGTGCCGAATCTCCTGTACCAGGGGTCGTCCGTGCCAAGCAGGTTCGGTTCGTCCTATGCCGACGCGCGTCGAAGATAGGTGCGGAGCCAATCCTTTTGGCCACGGATCTAGCTCGGCTGGGCCAAGCTTCGGCATCCGCTCACCCGTTGCTCGAAACCACCGCTCCCGCGCGAGCTCGCCCAAGGCTTTGGCCGCAGCACCATCAACGACCACAAACACGTCATGTCGCGCCGGGTGATAATCATGGTCGGGCATTACCCTGCGAGGTTCCACGTCCAGATGGCGCGTGCTGTCCCAGCGATCAACGCACAGATCACCGCCCCCACAAAACGCGACGGCATCATCAATAACCAGTACCTTCTGGTGATGACACGCCCCGTAGGGTACACTCGCGTCCAGCAAAAACCGAATTGGAGTGTTCTTAAATAGTCGGTGGGCACTGTGCGGGAAGAACGCCTGGCTGGCGCTGATGGGCAGCGCCGATTTCCAAATTAGCACGCGAATATCCAAGTCAGGTCGAGCGCGCGATATGTCGATCAAGACCTGCCCGATTTCGTCGGGCTCATCATGTCCTTCTTGGCCATCAGGAGCCAAGCGTGTGCGCGGGTCAAAACCCCACCCGAGCAAGGTGACCGACCGCTTCGCCTGACGCAGCGCGCTCCGCACTGCGGAGAAATAGGCCTGAGTATCGATCAGAAACGCGACGCGATCAGCCGTTTCGATGCACCAACTCGTATCACCGGGAACCAAAATACCCATGCCGCCCCTTATTCCACCAAGCCAGTCCCACTTGCAGTGCGGAATACGCGCTCGGCAAAGCTAAGTTCCAGATCGATATTAAGGCCCATAGTCGATCACCACGCCACGTAGACTAATCCGAGCCTAAACGGGTATGATCAACGGATGGCGCTTCTTCCTCAACTTGATAAGTCTGGCGTGAATGCGCTGCTTCAAAAAGCCTTCCCCCTCGCTGATCCCAAGAGCTTAGCCTTGGCGCAAGAAGTGGGGCCCGGGCGCGTCCTGGTGGTTCGGCCGTTTGGTGGCGATCGAACGCTGCGCCCTGGCGGGGTCATCTCCGGCCCCGTCCTGATGGAGATCGCCGACCTGACTGCCTACACCCTCGTCCTTGCCCATATCGGTGAGCAACTCATGGCTGTCACGAGCTCCTTGACGATGAACTTCCTACGCGGCGCCCAACCCGGCGACATCTATGCTGAGGGCAACATGCTGCGGCTTGGCCGACGCATTGCCGTCTGCGACATCAAAATCTGGACCGAAAGCCCCGAACGACTAGCCGCGCAGGCTACCGTCACCTACGCTATTCCTTCATGAGCGCCCTGCCCGACACGCCTCCGACCCCGATCAAAACACCCTGCATCAAGGTCTGCGTCGTCGATGGCCAAAGTGGGTTGTGCCTGGGTTGCTTCCGCAAGCTCTCTGAGGTCGCGGGCTGGACCAAGCTCAGCGAGGAACGCCGCGACGAGATCATCCTTGAATTGCCCAGCCGTCGAAGCCTGATCTCGCCCGAGAAACTGGCGATGTTCTGACAGTATCAAAGCATTAGCTTCGTCCGTTCACAGGTTGAAAACCCATCCCCCCTAGTCTCGTCCGTTCAACAAGGCCGAGAATGGCCGCAAGCGCCGGTTGGCGGGGTGTCGAATATGCTCAGATTGGCCGTCTTGGCTCTGGTGGGTGCGGTGTCCGCGGTGGGTGCCGCGCAAGCTGTCGTGTCGCTCAATCCAGCTGGACGCGCTGCGGCCTTGACCGCGCCAGTCTCCATAACCAGCACTGATGGCCCTGCAGCGGGCGACGCCGCCTCCATCGCCAAGTCCGCTGACGGCCACTATTGGGCCGAAGCCGACGTCAACGGCAGCCGCGTGCGGTTCCTGGTCGACACTGGGGCCAGCGCCGTGGCCCTAACACCCGAAGACGCCAAGCGTCTGGGCTTCGATCCCGCGCGTCTGAACTATGCCTATAAGGTGATGACCGCTAATGGCGAGGCTCACGCCGCAGCCGTCAAGCTAACCTCAATATCGGTCGCCGGAGCCAAGGTTGCCGATGTCGATGCCTTGGTGCTCGACAAGGGCTTGGACACCTCGCTGTTGGGGATGACCTATCTAGGCCGCCTCGCCCGTTTCGAGGCCACGAAGACCGCTCTCATCCTGCGGCCCTAAAACCGCCGCTAAGGCTGCGTCCAAGACATTTAGGCCCGCACCAGCTTTCACACCCTCCACGGTGAGAATACGCCGCCAAGTCCGCGCGCCGGGCCGTCCGTGGAACAGACCCAGCATGTGCCGTCCCATGGCCGCGAAATGCACGCCATCCGCCAGTTGTCGCGTCATATAGGGCCGATAGAGCGCCACCGCCTCGAACGGATCAACGTCCTCTCCTACCCCAAATATCCGCCGATCCACCTGGCCCAGGATTTCCGGCGTGTGATAGGCGGCGCGCCCCAGCATCACCCCGTCCATATGCTCAAGGTGCAGCTCGGCCTCATCCAGTGACCCGATTCCGCCATTGATGGCGATGGTCAGCCCCGGCCGCTCCGCCTTTAGCCGCCAAACCAGCGGATAGTTCAGTGGCGGCACATCGCGGTTCTCCTTCGGCGACAGCCCCTTCAGCAGCGCCTTGCGGGCATGCACTACAAACTGCGTCACACCCGCCTGCGCACAAGCGTCCACCAGCTCAAACAGGCTCTGCTCGGGATCTTGGTCATCCACCCCAATGCGACACTTTACCGTCGCAGGAACACGCACCGCTGCCCTAATCGCGGCCATGCACCCGGCCACCAATTGCGGCTCGCGCATCAGGCAAGCCCCAAACCGCCCCGACTGCACCCGGTCCGATGGACACCCCACATTCAGATTAATCTCGCCATAGCCTAGGTCCGCCCCAATTCGCGCGGCCGCCGCAAGGTCAGCCGGGTCAGACCCACCCAGCTGCAACGCCACCGGATGCTCCAGGTCATCAAACCCCAGCAATCGCTCCCGGTCCCCATGCAGCACCGCCCCCGTCGTCACCATCTCGGTATAAAGCAAGGCATGGCGGCTCAGCGTCCGGTGAAACGCCCGGCAATGCCGGTCAGTCCAGTCCATCATCGGGGCCACGGAGAGGCGGTTTGGATTCAAATGAATACCTCGATTGCACCAAATGCCTCGGGGATGGGGCAATGAGCTACTGAATGGCAGTCTATTACCGCAACTCGATCCCAAGCCCAATTTCCCGATTGAGCGTAGTCGGGCCGCCTTGTGAAGCTCGCTCGATGGCGCGGCCGGTCGTTGAGCCGTCGATGGGCCGGTCCAGAGTCACCCGCCCTAGGATAACCCCCTAGCGCCGCCTTGCCGCGTAGGGTCGAGCCTTGCGCCATTTTTCCGCGAAGGTTTCCAGCTCCTTGTCGGCCTCTTCCGGCAACATGACCACCAGTCGGGCAATCAAGTCGCCGCGCTTGCCCTTTGGATCTGACAGGCCCTTGCCCTTGAGCCGCAATGATTGACCCGAATTTGAACCTTTGGGGATCGTCATGGTCACAGCGCCATCAGGCGTAGGTGCCTGCACCTTACCGCCCAGCACGGCATCGGGGATCGTCACGGGCAAATCCATGACGAGGGTTTCGCCTTCTCGGCGAAAGATTGGATGAGGCTTGATGGTCAGTTCGATCAAGGCATCACCCGGACCGGCGCGGCCTGGAGCACCTTGTCCCTTAAGCCTAAGGGATTGGCCCTCTTCGGCACCCTTGGGAATGGCGACGTCCATGGCCCGTCCATCGGAAAATGAGATCCGCTTTTTGGCACCGTGAATCGCCTCTTCGAGGTCGATTTCCAGCTGCGCGCGCACGTCCGAGCCTCGGGTGGCAAAGCCGCCGCCTCCGCCGCCGCTGCGACCGCGCCCCAGGATGTCACCGAACAGATCGCTTAGATCGACTCCCTCGAAGGATGACGAGCGACCGCCCGGTGAGAAACCACCGGGGCTGCCACCACCACCGCCGCCGCCGCCAAATCCGCGGAACGTCTCGCGACCGTCGGCGTCGATCTCACCGGCATCGAATTTCTTGCGCTTCTCAACATCGCCGAGGATATCAAAAGCGGCACTGACCTGTTTGAACCGCTCTTCGGCCGCCTTGTTTCCCGGGTTCGTATCTGGGTGATGCGCCTTGGCCAACTTGTGAAAGGCTTTGCGGACCTCAGCGGCTGTGGCACCACGCGCCACGCCCAGCTCTAGATAGGGATCGCGCGCCAAAGAGAGTCACCTTTCAAACCAAGTCGAACTAGACCGCTTCAATTAGGCGGTTTGAGCCCAAGCGCAAGTCTGCTTGTGATATTAATGCCACATATCTCTCGCGAACCCAACCTACCGTCGCCGACGCTCTTTGCCCCGTTCGGCCATCAAGTCCCAGGCCGCATGGTCAACGGCGTCCTCCGGATCGGCCAGCT